>JAJRPZ010000004.1 GCA_024280495.1 Alphaproteobacteria bacterium | reverse complement strand
CAAAAATGTATGTAGAGATTGATAACCGTTGGGTTTGGGGGTCGAAATATAATCTTTGAAACGATCAGGAATCACGCGGTAAGAGCTGTGTAAAACCCCAAGGGCGCGGTAGCAGTCACCAACCTCAGGGACAATGATTCGAAAGGCCACGAGATCAAGTAACTGTTCCAGAGTCATATTTTTGTGGTGCATTTTGCGCCAGATGGAATAAGGGCGTTTTACGCGCCCTGTGATATCAACATTGACTCCTTCTATGGCCATAATGGATTTAAGTTCTTTGATTACGGGGGCTATGGCATCACTCGTATTTTCATGTTGGAGGAAATCAAGGCGCGTCACGATGGATTCATGGGCATCAGGGTTCACGGCCTTAAAAGCAAGACTCTCGAGTTCTTCCTTAAAATGTGTGATTCCAATACGTTCCGCAAGAGGCGCATAAATATCAAGGGTTTCCTTGCCAATGCGTTGGCGTTTTTCTTCTTTTACAAAATGAAGAGTGCGCATATTATGGAGTCGATCCGCTAATTTAACCAATAAAACACGAATGTCATTGGACATGGCCAGCACGAGTTTTCGAAAATTTTCAGCTTGTTTTGTATGATCTGATTGGATTTCAATACGGGTTAGCTTCGTGACTCCTGTTACCAAATCCGCCACTTCCTCACCAAAATTTTCTTGAATATCCTCGGTGGTGACCTCCGTATCTTCAACGGTGTCATGGAGAAGGGCCGTGATGATAGATGCCGTATCAAGCTTCATCTCACAAAGAATTTCAGCCACGGCAAGGGGGTGAGAAAAATAAGGATCGCCTGAAGTTCGTATTTGTGGTGCATGGGCTTTTTTTGAAAAAGCATAGGCACGCTCTATGGCATCGGCATCTGCCGAGGGATCATAAGAGCGTACTTTGGCAACCAATTCTTGAGGAGTTATCATTTTTTTATTTTAACGTTTTTTATTATATTTTGTGGTGAGTTCCCTTTTTATGGTGTTAAATAAAACTACCATTTTTTCGTCTGGAATTTGTTTTGTTTTGTCAAATATTTTTAAGGTTTCAGGGGAGTTTTTAAAAAATTCTCGAAAAAGTTTTTTAGCACGTTTTTCTCGTCTCTTTGAACTAAGTTTTTGAATGTTCTTACCCCGGACATATTGCTCATGCACGAGGAGAAGTTTTTTAGCAGTGCCGACCAGTCTTTTTCTATCGGTTGTTTGCTTAATGAATTTCATATCTAAACCTAGAAGGGCGAGAGGAGAGACCTCATTTGTACTGAGGGTGGCACTAGAATCTTCGTAAGGTAAAAAAGGTCGCATTTTAGGGGGAGTAATAGACTTACACATTTTTTTGACATCAATTTTATGGGAACATTTTTTAAGGCACCAACGATATTTTTTGTCTTGATCTAGCGTACAGATTGACTCTTGATCACAAACACCTGTACAGTGTTTTAATCCTCTTTTTATATAGCCACCTTTGCTTTGAGCTCCTTGAGCCCCAAAAAAAAGTGAAATAGTAATAATAATGAATGTTTTATAAAATATCATTTTAGTTCCTCTGTTATTTTTTTATTATATTTAGGATATCAAACTCTTGAGAAGAGGCCCAGAGAAAGACTTATAAATCCATTCGAACTCTTAAAAAGAAATTCTTAAGGCAGCAATGAAAATTTTCAAATTTAACCCTTTTTTTGTCTTTCATTGATAAAGTTGATATAATAATAAAAAAAAATAGGAGGAATATGTCATTAGACAGCGTTCAAAGAATCCTCCTTCCAGAGATCGTTATTTGAAAACACCCGATGGAACTCTGTTGCGCTATTGTTGGTGGAAACCGACTACGACCTCTAATATTAAACCTACTATATTGATCCTTCCAGGACGAGCAACCTCTCTTGAAACCTTTGATAATGTCGTCGAAGCTTTGCAGGAACGAGGTTACACTATTTGGGGGTTTGATTGGCGAGGGCAGGGGCTTTCAACCCGTGAAATCGGCCGACGAGGCTATATTGATTCCTATGAAACCTATTTAAATGACCTCGATCTTTTTATTCGGACATTTCTCAAGACTGATTATGTAAACCGCCCAATTGTGATATTAGGGCAATCTATGGGGGGGCATTTGGCTCTGCGATATATGGCAGAGAATCCTGGTGTTGTTGATGGCGCAATTTTAACTGCGCCAATGTTAGATATTAAAACAGGGGTTTACTCGAGACGCGCAGCAAGCTGGCTATCAAATTTTATGACATGGCTTGGTTTTGGAAAAACATATCTTTTTCAACAGGAAAAATATAATCCAGTGACCCAACCCTTTGAAGGCAATATGCTTACTCATAATCAGGAACTATTTTATTATCATCGCCATCTTCAAATTGAAAATCCTGATATCGTTGTGGGCGGTGTAACTTATGGTTGGATCAAGGCGACCCTTGAGTCAGTTAAGATATTAAATTCTCCTAAATTCCTATCTCGTATTGACGTTCCCATTAAGATTTATGTTGCTGATGAGGAGATGGTTGTTGATAATTGTCGACTTGAAAAAATAACAAATTGGCTTTCAAAAAGTGAATTGGAAATTATTGAGGGCACAAGACATCAACTTTTGGCAGAGCAACCACCCGTTTTGAATCGTATTTATAATGGTATTGATCGATTTGTCATGCAGAATTTTGATCTTCCAATTCGGGAATCTTCCGTCGAGGGTTTTTTTTCCCCCTTGAAAAAACATTGTTTTTAAACAAAACCTCAGCAATCGCCAAGGTATACTCGTTCCAAAAAGTTTCAGAGATCGTCAATTATTCCACGGCTTTATTATTGTATTATTTTCTAGAATTTATAAATCACACCAATTTTGGCCGTGATAAAACGTGGCTTGATACGCGCCGTGTGGGTAGCATCATTTATAAAATTATTTGTGGGATTGGTATGAGTTACAGACATTTCCCTAAAATAGGTGTAAGAAGCGTCACCCACTATGGAAATTGCATTGTTGATAGCATGTTCTATAGCAAGCCCAAATGTTATGCCAATTTTACTAAAATCGTGTGCGCTATCTGCTTTTGTGTTGGGGGCAGTTGGTAACGTTTGGAGAGTGTTTTTAAGCTCAAAATAAGAAAGGTTAGCACCAACCTTTGCCATTAATAAATATTGAGGGGTTATACGATAACCAATAAAAATTTTGGGGATAATTGAGAGTTTATGCTTTAAGGTTGTGGTTGAGGGGCGAAATGCTCCAACGGCAGTCATAAGCCTAAGGTCTATTTGGTTATTAGAGAGTAAAGTTTGATTTATTTTAGATATATCAATTTCAATACCAATTGCAATATTATTTGATGTAATATGACGAGCACCAAAAGTTACTCCAAACACTGCACTTCCTCTTTTTTCAGTGTCTATAAGGGGAGAGTTACCAGTGTTTCCATTGAAAAGCCCTGTTGGAAATAACATCAGGGCAGATTCAAAGAAGAAAGATTCTTTATTAGTCAATTGTGTTTCAGTGGAACCTGCATGGATTCCTGCATATGTTCCTGTTGTGATTTGAGTGTTCTGTATTTTTTGTTTTAGAATTTTTGCATCAACCGTTGAATTAAGTGTTAATACTATTGAAAAAGCAGTAAGGGCACTCTTAAATAGGTCGTTCATAAAGTTCTCCGTAGGATTATACAACACATTATATAGAATAGTGGTAAGCAATAAAGAATCGAGAGTCAATATAAAGTTTGAAATTGATCTTGACTCTAGGATAAAACATCTATTAGTTATATTGTGTGTAATTTAAAATATTTGATGGGATCAATATTATTATGACAAGTAACAAGCATATAAAATATTTTTTTGAAGGCAGATTAACTTTCTTATTCCTCCTTTTTATTTCTTTTTCATCTTTGGGAACCAATCCTTTTGAATTTTGTATTGAGGCCGAGCAAGTTAAAAGAGGCGTTCCCTTGCCTCGTGCAAAAGAAATAGCAAGATTGGCCATAGGTGGTTATGAAACTTTAGATTCAGGAAAAGCAGAGATACGTGTTAGTGCCGTTATAAATGAATCCACAGATGATATTAAAGCTGCGGCTGATCTCGAGGCGCGTGCCCGTGCAGCCAAAAAACGCACATCTGAAATGAAAGCAATAACGGTAGAAGAAAAACTATATCAACTACGTAAAAAAGCAGAAAAAGAAAATTTTATTGCACAACAAACCCGTGATGCTGAGGTGAAAGCTGCCGCGTTGAGAAAAACAGCTGTTGCAAAAACAGAAGCCAAGAGAGTTGAAGATTTAAGAAGGGCTTCTGCTGCTGTAAAAATACAGCAGATAAAGGTCAAGGAAATAGGATTAACTTATAATAATTCGAAACAAAAGTTGGATGCGTTAAATGATCAGGGCCATGAATTGAGAGCATTGGTAGATACCCCCCTTTATTTTGGTGCAGACATAAATGAAACTATATCAAGTCGTTCAAAGCGTTTGATTGCCATTAAAGATGCACGTCATGTTTTATTTGAATTGAAGATTGAAAAAGAAAAATGCGATCGTTTGTTCGCTCAATTACTTAATGCTCAGGAAGAAGAAGAACGCCTCTCTGCCAAAATAAACTAAGATAAGTGTAACAGGCTCATGAACCCCATCTTTTTTTAGTATTTTGAATTGTGTAAGTTGATCTCTATTGATTAAACAATGGAGATTTCAATGACTACTGACCGCACTGCCTTTAAGCCCAGGAATGGGACAAACTCACACACT
>JAJRPZ010000073.1 GCA_024280495.1 Alphaproteobacteria bacterium | reverse complement strand
TAAGTCTGACACAAGAAACCTTAGATAAAAAGAGAACTTATGAGGTTATTGATGCGCTTGAAGAGCAAATTAAGATTCATTTTAAATCTAAGGGCTATAAGACAGGGATTGCAGGGGAATCTGCGATCCAAAAGGAAATTTACGAATCTATCTTAAGTGACCGTTTGGTTTTTAATGTTGGCGGGTTTCTGATTGGTAGTTTGATTTGCATGTTTTTCTTTCGGCGGATGGATTTAATTGTCATCACCTCGTCAGGACCTTTGGTTGCTGTTTTATGGGCGATGGGTTTTATCGGCTGGACAGGTCTTAATCTCAACAGTTTTGTGAATGTTATTCCACCTCTGCTTCTGGTGATTACCTTCTCGGATAGTTTGCACATGGTGTTTTCTATTCGAAGGCATTTAAGGGCGGGAAAGTCAAAATATGAGGCTGCGAAAGAAGCAATTTTAAATATTGGTCCTGCTTGTGTATTGACGACCTTAACGACCTCAATTGCAATGTTTTCTCTCATGCTTGCCGATTCTGAGGTTATTCGCTCTTTTGGTTTTGCCGCAGGTGTTGGGACGTTGATGGCCTTTTTTGCGGTTATCATCGTTGTGCCTGCTTCAACTATTCTTTGGGTGCGCGATGAAAGCGTTTTTGTTGCTGAAGAGGGTGAAAGTGAAGGGGCTTTTGCTTCACTTGATTTTATCTGTAAGGTTATTGAAAAGCCTGTGATGCGTTTTTACAGGTCAATTGCGATCCTTGGCATTGTATTGGCTGGGGTGTTTACATGGTTTCATCTCCAACTTGAGCCGCGCTATATTTTATCGGAGCAAATGCCGCAAAATAAAAGTGTTTTGCAGGTCGCTGAGAAAATTGATGCTGAATTTGGTGGGGCTTATTCTTTAAATGTCCTGGTGAACTGGGATAAAAGTAAAAAATATTCCACGCCAGAAGTATTAGATGTGATTGAAAAAGTGCATCATATTTTATTAGAACATCCTGAAGTGAACGCGGTGTCTTCCTTAGATAAAGTACGTAAATGGCTGGCAAGTGAAGGTAAGACTGAAATTAAAGATTTGGTTGATTATTTAGGGGAATGGCCTTCTCATATTGAGGATAAATTTCATAATGTCGCAAAAAACACAGCCCTTGTCACAGGACATATTGTTAATTTAGAAGCGAGTAAAACCCATAAAATTATTGATGAACTCACGACAAAGCTGAATGTTTTGAAAGCGGAATACCCTTCCTATGTTTTTACAATTTCTGGTTTGCCAACCGTGTCAGGTATGCAAAGTCCCGTGATGATTACGCAATTGAAATGGAGCTTATTAACAGCGGTTGCAATTGTTATTCTTTTGATTGGGGTTGCCTTTAGATCGTTGTCTATCACCTTGTTAAGTATAATTCCTAATTTATTTCCTATTGTAACTGTTGGAACTTATGTTTACTTTATAGATTATGGGTTGCAATATGCAAGTGTTATGGCTTTGACGGTTTCATTTGGTTTGGCGGTTGATGACACGATTCATTTTATGAACCGTTTTCGAAGAGAACAAGAAGCAGGTGTTGATATCCAAACCATTGTCAGTCAGACTTTGTTGAGGATTGGGCCTGTTTTGATTTTGAGTACGTTGATTTTGATATTTGGTTTGGCTGTTACGGTCTTAAGTGAATTGCCTGTGACGCGGCAATTTGGTGAATTGAATATTGCAACTTTATTTGCTGCACTGGTATGTGATCTGATTATATTGCCAGCCATTATATTACTTGCCTATTCAAAGGGCAGGTCTGGGGAAGTTAGTTCGTCTTAACAAGGCGTATAGTTTTGTAAGTATAAAGGATTTAAGATAATGAAAATGAATGTTAGAAAAATGATGAAAGGCCTCGCAATTGCACTTGTGCCGATGTTTTTTCTTAGTCTGCAAATCAGTCAGGCTTCGGCTAAAGGCATAAGAGGAGCAATTAAGGTAGGGAAAAAAAGCGGGATATGTACGGCGAACATTAACCCTAAACGTAAGAAGCAAAAAACAAAAGTGACTTGCTCTATACGAGGGGCTGGAAAGTATACGTTTAATGTGCGGCACAGAACAAAATTAAGCCCAGGTCGAAAAGGGAAGTTTAGGTTATATGCCTCTCGTGTAAGACGTACGAAGAGCAGCCTTTCTTTTAAAGTTCGGATAAAGAATAAGAAGAACGGAAAGCAAAAGAAAACTTTTGTTAAAATGAACTAGCGTGTGTGCCTTTAAGGAGTGTGTGAGAGATATAATCAACCGTTTCAGTTTATTCTGAAGCGGTTTTTTTATTTTTTATTTGATTGGAAAGGTGTTAGAGTATATTTGTAGTATTCGTATTTATTTTAATTCTATTATATAGAGAGCGTTTGTATTACTATGTATATAAGAAGTGTAAAGAGTGTTTTTGCGGGTTTTATTGTTATTTGTTCTTTAGTTCTTAATGTCACAGTTGCTGAATCTAAAAGTAGAAAAGCATCAAGTAATTTGACGAAATTGCAGGGATCATGGGTTGGGTATGGCAAGGTCAAGGGGCAGCGTTCTCGTTGTGATGTTACCATTAGTGGTCGTAGTATTTCGGCAAAATGTGGGAATTCTAGTGGTGCTGTAAGTTCCTCGGGACGCGTGAGAGGTGCGCGCAAAATGTGGGCAAAGTGGCGTTCAAGTGATGGCTTATATGAAGGTATATCTCAGTTTCGCAATATTCGCCGCAACAGCCATACGATGCATATTCATGTAGATGGTCATGGTTCTGGTAGACTATATATGAAGAGATAGTTTTTAAAGCTTGTACACTCTGCTTGCAAACCTTTCTGAATGTGGCCGGGGAGTGGAGTGTGCATTTTTCAAAAGATCAATGGATAAGCAGTTAACCATTTTAGCATTTTTTGGCCATGATATTTCCTAGAATTTGACCCCTTATAAGGTTATCTTAAAGGCGAATCATAATGACGCCAGAGAGATAAGGTGTTGAGGCGTTTTTTAGGAAGCGTCTAAAATTAATATTAATGCGGTCATTAGCTATCTTTGATAAGGTTCGTATGAGATAACATTTTGGTTGGAATATCTTTGTGTTATAGTTCTCAATGAACGTAAATTATTATAGTTTTGCTGCTAGATTGGAAAAATTTGATGAGCAATCATTCTGGATTAGATAAGAAGCCTGTAAGCTTGAGCGCTGTCCCAATTTCGTTTGCGGAGAAGTTTATGCGTTCTGCGCAGTTTCAGGCTGTTTTCCAAGAAGGTATGGCGCTTGTTGAAGAGGCTTCGTCTTATCTGGATAGTTCTGGTCGTCAAGAGTCGAAAGAACTTGATGGTAATTTGAGTTTTGCTTATGCGACAGAGAGCATGAGATTAACGACACGTCTTATGCAAGTTGCGTCTTGGCTTCTTATTAAGCGTGCGCTTAATGATGGCGAAATGACGATTGAACAAGCTGATAAAGAAGAGGAAAAGCTCAATATTTATAGCAGCAAGCCTGTTCAAAAAGTTGAGTCTTTTGATGAATTACCAGAGACTTTGAGAAAACTTGTAACCAAAAGTTTTTCTTTTCATCAACGCATGCAACGCATTGATGAGATGATGAGAAAAAAGGATGAGGATTATCTTGAAGAGGAGGTTGTTGAGTCGCCTATTACGCAGCAATTAGCCGAGTTGGAGCTTGCATTTGGCAGAGCGAAGCGCGCTTAAGCTAAAGTGATTTATACTCATCTCACCCAGAAACCCGCATTTCAGCAAGCCCTTTTATTGCTTGATTGCGTTCCGCTCTTCTTACAATGCTCGCATTGCTGCAAAGAGCGCGCCTTTTCAGGCAACAAAATTTCTCACTTCAATTTTTCGGGTTTACGAGTAACATGAGTATAATATTCAAAAATGAACAAAAAAAGAGGAAAGATATTTAAATCTTTCCTCTTTTTTTGTTCGTTTTTCGGATTAAATGGTTTTAGCTTAAGCGCGCTTGGCTCTGCCAAATGCAAGCTCCAACTCGGCTAATTGCTGCGTAATAGGCGACTCAACAACTTCCTCTTCAAGATAATCCTCATCCTTTTTTCTCATCATCTCATCAATGCGTTGCATGC
>JAJRPZ010000072.1 GCA_024280495.1 Alphaproteobacteria bacterium | reverse complement strand
CTGACCTTCTCTGTTTTGATGGATTTGCCCAGACATTGACGCGCTACCAAGAGCACATTGCTAACTACTTTAAGGGTCGACATACCAGTGGATTTGTTGAGGGGTTTAACAACAAAATCAAGACCATGAAGCGCAGATGCTACGGAATTTATAACGAAAAAGCCTATTTAGGCGCCTCTTCTTAGACACGGAGGGGTATGATGTATTCCTTTCTAGGTAAGGGTTTGAGAGGAATTAGAGGGTCCACATTATTTGAGGGAGAGCCAATTTTTTGATGATAGAGTGAAGATGACTGAGTAAAACGGTCTCAAAGAGGCTTTTTATAAAGTTCAAATTTTCATAAGGTGGTCCTGGATGGTTGCTATTGATTTGTTGACAAAATATTCAATAATATGTCAAAATAGCTCATTTCCAATGAATAGTTAAAATAAATGCCCTATACCCGTCTTATTGTGATTGCTGGCTTTGCTATGTTTTCCATGTTTTTTGGATCGGGGAACCTTGTATTTCCACTGATGGTTGGCATTAAAAGCCTATCGCAATTTCATATCGCTTCCGTTGGTTTAATCTTAACGGGCGTTTTATTGCCCTTTCTAGGTCTTCTTTCCATGATTTACTATACTGGAAACCGTGTTTTATATTTTAAAACTTTGGGGGCACCAACGGCCTTTATTTTGACCTTTGCTATGCTGTCTTTAATGGGACCATTTGGCGTTTTACCACGCTGCATCATTGTCGCACATGGTGGTGTGGATCTCGTTTTTGGCGGGCTCTCTCCCCCTATATTTAATGCTATTTTTGCTTTTTTAACGGGTTTTCTTGCCTGGCATAAATCCCGTGTTATCGATATTATCGGGACATTTTTGACGCCTTTATTATTGGCTGGAATTTTTATCCTCATTACTTTTGGTTTATTTTTTGGCGACACCCCAAAACCGTCGTCCCTAACGGATATGGGAGCTTTTCACATTGGAATCAACCAGGGTTATCAAACCATGGATTTATTGGCAGCTTTTTTCTTTTCTGCCACCACAGTTGCTTATATCGCGGGGGCTTTAACAACCCATGAGGATAAAAAAAATCTTGAGAAATTAAGTCTGACAGCCTGTTCTTTTGGGGCGTTTTTATTGGTAGCTGTTTATTTGGGATTTGTCTATCTTGGGGCTAAATATGCGCCGTTTCTTGCGGATGTTTCCCCTGAAAAGTTGTTGGTTGTGGTGGCCCAACAGGCATTGGGGGCTTTTGCCCTTCCGTTAGCAGCCGTGGTTATTGCCTTAGCGTGTTTAACAACGTCTACGATTCTTACTGTTCTTTTTGCTGATTTCCTTCACAAAGACATGCTTCATGAAAAATTACCGAGGTCCCTTACCCTGATTGTGACGCTTCTTATTGGATATGCATTTTCCCTCCTTGGTTTTTCCGGGCTGGCGGGCTGGATTTCAAACGTTCTTGTGTTGACATACCCAGCTTTAATTACCTATGCAGTGTTTAAAATTGTTGCCGCTAAAACAAAAATTCAACTATCTGCATTTGCTTTTTGGGGCGTGTTAAGTATTTCAGTTATACTGCGTTTTTTAATGTCCCTTGATACCCTTCCAGCCGACATCATAGGTGTTATCTAATGTCATATGCAGCTCTCGTTTTAACCGCAGGCTTTGCCATGTTTTCCATGTTTTTTGGATCGGGAAATTTAGTATTCCCATTGATGGTTGGTGCCCAAACCCAAAGTGCCTTTCATATGGCAGCTGTGGGGTTATTGTTTACGGGTGTTTTTGTTCCTTTTTTAGGTCTTGTGGGCATGTTGTACTTTAGTGGCAATCGCCCCCATTTCTTCTCTGCCCTTGGAAAACCCGTTGCTTTCATCATAACTCTTTTTATGCTGAGTCTTTTAGGGCCATTTGCCGTTGTACCAAGGTGCGCCCTTGTTGCCCATGGCGGTTTCTCTCTTATTTCACCTGAAACATCTCCCGTTATTTTCAATGCTTTCTTTTTAGTGGCTACCTTGGCACTTGCTTGGAAAAAAACACGTATTATTGAAATAATAGGTACCTATTTAACGCCCTTATTATTAGGTGGTATCCTTCTTATTATTGGTGTTGGTTTAAGTGTTGGACCAGACGTCTTAAAAACCGATCTTTCCACAAAAAAAGCTTTTTTTCTGGGCCTTGATCAAGGGTATCAAACCATGGATTTGCTAGCAGCTTTTTTCTTTTCAGCGACAACCGTCGCTTTTATTGCCAAAGCCCTTGTTGGTCATGAGCATAAGAAAAATCTTGAAAAATTGAGTTTAACGGCCTGTTGTATGGGTGGGTTTTTGCTGTCCTTTGTCTATATAGGATTTGTAATGCTAGGCGCAAAATTCTCTCCGCAATTAATGGGTATTCCCCCTGAAAAGATGTTAGTGAGCATTGCACAATTTTCTTTAGGTGCTTATGCGCTACCTCTCGCTGCAAATATTATTGGTCTCGCATGCCTGACAACGGCTGGTATTTTAGCCTCTATTTTTACGGACTTTATTCAGGATGACCTTTGTAAAAACATCCTTGGAAGAACTGTGCCGCGCCCTTCTATTCTTATACTGACAGTAGTTCTAGCTTATGCATTATCACTCATGGGTTTTTCAGAGCTAGCCTCTTGGATTTCCTTTGTACTGGTGTTGGTGTATCCAGCCCTAATCGCCTACACTATTTTGTCTATTTTATCCCGTAAAACAATGTTTTTTCAAAAAAGACCCCAGTTTTCAGGTTACGTTTTTGGTATTGTTATGACTATAACTCTCGCTCTAAAATTCCTATGAAAAACTTAAGACTTGCATATATGTAAGAGAGAGATTATTAGTAAATATAATCATCTATAAATATAGTTTAAAAAGGTTTGTTTAATGACAGCTCCCCTTATGCCTAAGGCAACGGCTCTTTGGTTGATTGATAATACAATGCTTACCTTTGAGCAAATTGCTACTTTTAGTGGTATTCATATCCTCGAAGTTCAAACCATTGCTGATGGTGAGTTGTATGTACCGGTTGTGCCATTTGATCCCATTGTGAATCAACAGTTGACGGTCGAAGAAATTAAACGTTGCGAGGCTGATTCAGAGGCATCTCTTCAAATGATGGCTCAAAAAAACCATCTCCCTCCTCGAAAGGCCAGCCGTAAATACACGCCTGTTTCAAAACGTAGTGAACGTCCAGATACCATCGCTTGGCTTTTGAAAAACCATCCGCAGTTAACCATCAAACATATTATGAAATTGATTGGAACAACGGCAAAAACCGTCGAAGCTATTAAAAATCGCACCCATAGAAATTCAGCAACCATCAAACCACGCTGTCCCGTTGTCCTTGGCATTTGTAAACAAAGCGAGTTAGATGCTGCCTTATCTTCCGTTGAAAAACCAGCGGATATGGATAGTGTTATTCATAATTTTTCCAAATAAATATAAGGCCCCTTCACATGTGAAGTGCGTCATTTGAGTTTTTGGTCTGGTCTTCGTAAAACACTTCAGTTGGCGTTTTAAAATTAAGGATGCGTCTTGGTCTTGTGTTGAGTAACATTTCGATCTT
>JAJRPZ010000071.1 GCA_024280495.1 Alphaproteobacteria bacterium | reverse complement strand
TGTCTCAGTATGGTTTTTTTGATATTTCAAGTCGATTAGAGAGTCTCTCTTCTTGTGGTGATCCATTCCTGAAGATAAAAGACCTCGTGCCGTGGGAAAGTTTTAGATCTCTCCTTGAAAAGGCACGTCTAGACCCCTCAAAGCAAGCCACAGGGCGCCCCGCATATGATTCTGTCCTGATGTTTAAGATCTTGATTTTGCAAAGCTTTTACAATCTTTCTGACGACCAAACCGAATTCCAAATCCGTGATCGCCTTTCTTTTATGCGTTTTTTGGGAAGTCTCTCCTTAACCTGCCATTTGTATTTTCGACAGATCCCTTTTGCCATGAGGCATACGGATCACAGAAGTAGGTTCTCATTCCCATATTATCAACAAGTTCCTGATGATTGGTGAACTCGCCACCATTATCAAATGTCATAGACTTTTTCAATTCGTCTGGAAGAGTCAGCATAATTTTCTTAATGGTTTCAATGGTATGAATCGCCGTTTTTGAGTCCAATCTGACTACAATTCCATAAAGGGTTTTACGCTCCACTAAAACGAGCAAATGCTGAGAACCTCTGATGCAGCTCATCAAATCAGCCTCCCAATGTCCCACCTCATCTCTCTTAGAAATGTTTTCAGGGCGTTCGTGAATAGAAACTCTGTTTGGAATTTTTGGCCGATTGACGCGTAATCGTCTGCCACGCTTGCTATGTGCTTGAGGTAAGAGTTTGTGTAGGTGCCTTTTTTTCTGTGCGGGTTTATAGAGCCATTGATAGATTGATTCATGATTCACATAGGGGATATCTTTTTCTGGAAATGCCCTGAGGCGACCTGAAATTTGTTCTGGCGTCCAATTTTCCTGTAATTTTTCAATGATGAATTGCCTAAGAAGTGGGTTCTTGTCAATCTTAGAGGCCTTGGAACATCTGGCTAGAGATCTCTTTTGAGCCGTCGGACCTACATAGCCTGTTTGATTGGAGTTACGCTTTAGTTCTCGAGAAATCGTTGACTCAGAACGCTTCATTAGGCGGGAAATCTCATTTTGGAAAAGACCTTGATCCTTGTAAAAAGACAATAATAACCTTTCATCAAGATTTAGATGAGTGTATTTTGACATGGCAATTCCTTTTGCTGTCGTTTGTTTATTCAGTG
This sequence comes from Alphaproteobacteria bacterium, assembly GCA_024280495.1. Classification (GTDB taxonomy): domain Bacteria; phylum Pseudomonadota; class Alphaproteobacteria; order Caedimonadales; family UBA9215; genus UBA9215. The sequence goes on along the minus strand of JAJRPZ010000071.1, from coordinate 11,675 downwards.
CCGATTATAGCACCGAAGGAATTGCACTTCAGAGTTGAATCTGCCGTCTCAATAATCAGAACTTTTAAAGCTTCACGTTTACTGGCAACTTCTATTATTTCTTTTCTATTATCTTCATCAGAATGTACTAGATCTATTATTGTATTGACACCGTCTTTCCAAGGACCTCCACAAACTGCATAGTATTTTTCTCCATACTCATTGAGAATATCTGTATAATTAGTGGCTTTATCATAACCAAAAGAGTTTATCATTTCTTCTGTTACATTTTCTTTATTCCAAAAAAGGAGCTCAGGCTTTTTTGAGCTTAAAAAACCATTGAACTTAATAGGCTCTAATTGTTCTGGATCAAAGAAAATAATTCCATCAAACTTCATTATCTCTGGGGTGGGATACAGAGTGGCTTCATCTGCAGATTCTAAAGTAGTCGGAATAAACCCATGATAGGCATCATTAATCATAACTAAATCAACGTCTCTTTCTTCCGACGCATTTAAAAGTGCAGAAAAGATATTTTTTGGTGGTGTGTAATTGTCAAAAATACCATGAATATAAGTGACAGGTATTTGATTAAAATGACTCTGATTATTAGGTTGGAAAACATTACTGCAATAAACTGGTATGATTTGTGAAATAGTCACGTCTTCTGAGAGTAAAATTGAAAATTTCTTCAAAGATAAGAAATTAACGATATCTCCGCCGCGTGAAAAACCTACAAGATTTACATCTCGTTTGTTTATGTCATAGGAGTCACACGCAAATTCAATACCTTTTATCACATCCATTATCTGACTAATGGGCGTTAAAATAGTTTGATTCGTTGCAACTTCGATAATCTTTCTTGAGAAAAAAGAGCGTGGTAAAATGACGGCACGACCTCCTTTTACGATTTCCGAAGCAATATAAAGATGTTGATTATCTGCCCCAAAACTACCGTGCATAATAACCGTTAGAGGGCAGCCGCCTTCTGGGATTTCAGAAGGCATCATAATAAATGCTTCTATCTCCTGATTTTGAGGTGTTTCTGGATCAAAATAGAGAGGTAGGTGAGCTCGTGGAAAAGTATAACTTTTATATCTAAAGAAACCAAAATTAACCTCAGAATCATAAGTAATCAAATGGCGGCTATTTTGCAAAGGATCATGATCCAAGAGAGGTAAAAAAGTTTGGTAAGTCCCCTCCTCAATTTCACCATTCTTTTGAAATTTATATCCATAAATATTAACAGATCTTTTAGAGGATGTTTCTAAAAACGCCTTCCTTAAGTCCATTCTTAAGTTTTCAATTTCTGGAAAAAAAACTTCTGGTGTCAGGATATTGTTTTCATATTCATTTATTTCCTGAACATAAGTAATCTCATTATGAGAGGATGAATGGACATTTCCCAATGAAATAGAGAGTGCTACTAGGGATAATATTGATTTTTTTTTAATATTCATATTGAATTTCACTTCCATCAAAAACTACGATATTTTCAACATGTATAATCCATATAAAATTAGAATGCAAGTAAAGTCTTTCTTTTTTCTTATTTGAAAAGCGTTACATTGTCATTATTATGACTTTCAATTCTCACTTGACCTTCCCTCTAAAAAATAGCATCTTATAGGGGAAAGGGCCTGTAGTTCAGTTGGTTAGAACACGCCGCTCATAACGGTGACGTCGTAGGTTCGAGTCCTACCGGGCCCACCACCTTTCCTTCGCTTATTAAACTTCTTCGATGGAGTCTTTAACCATGGCAATTGACCTCACTAAGAAAATGGTATTTATTGCTAATGATCATACTGCCATTGATCTTAAGAATGAGATATCTCAATATATCAAAAGCCTAGGTGCCCATTTGAAAAACTTAGGCACTGATACCAATACGTCTGTAGATTACCCAGATTACGCAGATAAACTTTCCTTTGAAATGAAAGAATTAGGCAAGGATTCTTCCGGTATTCTAATTTGTGGAACGGGTATCGGAATGAGCATTGCAGCCAATCGTCACCCCTGGATAAGGGCTGTCGTGGCTGAAGCACCTACTGAAAAAGGTCTTGAAAAATTATCCCTTTCACGTCGTCATAATAATGCAAATGTTTTATGCCTTGGAGCAAGGTTCCTGAGCCTCGATGATGTCAAAAAAAGTATAAATATATTTTTAAAAACAAATTTTGAAGGCGACCTCCCAAAAGGAAGTCGTCACAAACAAAGAGTTTCTAAATTATAGCTATTCCGAAAAAGGTTCCATGCGTCGTCAATCACTTCCGCACCTATAAGTTATAGATGCAGGCCTACTCAGTATTGAAATTTTTTAATAGAGAGGAGGAAGAGTATTTAATCAAGAGTTTTTGAAAAGACGGGTGAGGGGGCTTCTGTTGCCCGGTGCCCCTCGAACCGCGAAGTAAAGCTACAAACTTACTAAGCTGCGCGAGCAGTTTCATAAGCAGGTGCTAGATCTTGACTAGTAGCCAAGCTGGCAGTTGCGTTTACAACTAATGCATCATAAGATTTTGCATTTATTTATAATAGCCCGATACGGTGGTACAATGCCGGGTAAAAACTAAATCTTTGAATGCATGTCGATCCTATTTCACCCCCATAAGTTTTGGTATATTATCAGAACAAAAAATAATTCAAAAAAAGGTACCAAAAAAAATGGTGGAGGTGCCGGGTACCGCCCCCGGGTCCAAAACATCTATTACATAAAGCGTTTATCACCATAGTCACCAGAAGGTAACACCTTATTATACCATTGTTTTATCAATGGATTCAATGGTGAAAAAAAGTAAAAAGGAAAATATACCAAAAAGTCTTAAAAGGTGGTGCGGTCGAGAAGACTTGAACTTCCACAGGGTTGCCCCCACAGCGACCTCAACGCTGCGCGTCTACCAATTCCGCCACGACCGCATTGATTGTAAATGTCGATTATTCCAAAATAAAAGTAATTAAAATGAAAATATCTGAGGTCATTAACACCTACAGTCCCTTTAAACCAAAAAAAATACCTCAGCGCAAGGAAAAAAGATATTCTTTGTCCGATTGAATAATAAGTGGCGTTCTGTTAATGTTGAGTTATTAATAATTTATTTTATTTGCTGATTCGAACCATATGTCAACAATTTTTCATTCTTCATCGCCACGTTATCCCGATGTTTTTTCATACCTAAAACTTTTGTTGCAACCAGGATTTCGAAGTTTTTCTGTTTTTTTTATTATCACATTTTCTATTCTTATTTACCTTGGGACGTGGCAGGTTTTACGTCTTGAGCAGAAAAACATTCTTATCTCAAATGTAGATAAAGCTTTGTCAGAAAAACCACGTCCCCTTGATGAAGTGATGAACAATATCATGGAAAAAAAACAAAATGCTAATTATAAACCCGTGATAATTAAAGGTGTTTTTGAGAAAAACACACATTTAAAGTGGCTGATGCAAACTCACGATGGCAAACTTGGTTATCATTATATGGCCCTTTTAAAATGTAATTTTGGGGGGGTTGTTCTTGTTGATTTAGGATGGGTACCTATGGAGAATGACCCTCGTGCCATCAAGCTCCCCCAAAAAGAAATAACCTTCGCGGGTATCTTAAAAACAATTTCGGGACGCACGCCCTACACCCCTGATAATCTCTATGGTAAAAATGAAATTTTTGATGTTGATCCCCTTGAAATTGCTGGGGCTAAAAAATGGCCTACGCTCCTTCCTTTTTATGTATCTCATGTAACTGAAGGTCTTTCCTTTGAAAAATTCCCTCACCAGGAACCATTTGTTGTGAGAATTCGAAATCAACATCTGGGGTATATTTTTACCTGGTATTCATTGGCCATTGCTTGGGTTTTTTGTTTTATATTCTATATGCGTCGTCGCCTTAATGATCAGAATAAGTCTATTTTTTATAAATGAATTTCTTTCTTTAAGATTGTTTCTTGTTTATTAACTCATAATCATTAATAATAATTAAAAAAGGAGGTTGAAATTGAAGAAACATTACTTCGTTTATTCTCTGTTTTTTCTGTTAATTTGGGACGTTTCTCAGGTAACGGCTTTTGATGCTGCTTTGACCAGGGGGCAACTGATGTCATTACTGAAAGAGAAAAAAGAGAACGCCTGTCAAAACTCAGCGTCTTTTATGAAACGTATTCTTAAGCGTGGTATATTACGTGTTGCCATGCATAAAAAAGATCATCCACCCTTTTTTATGATTTCTAAGAAAGGTGAATTGATTGGTTTGGACGTTACTTTAGCCAATCAAATAGCAGAACAATTAGGCGTGAAAGTTGAATTTGATCGCAGTGAAAATACCTTTAATGGCGTCGTAAAACGTGTCCAGGATAATAAATCTGATATTGGTATTTCGAAAATAAGTCTCACATTGGTGCGGGCACGAAATGTTCTTTATTCAGAACCCTATGTTTCTATGACAAAATCTATTTTAATTAATCGAATAAAGCTTCTGCAAGCGGGGCCAGGGCTTTCGGTGAAGGATGTTTTTTCGAAAGAAAAAGCCATTATCGGGGCCCTATCTGGTAGTTCCTATGAAGCATTTGCCGAACGAGTTTTTCCAAAGGCACAAGTTTATGGAAGTAATAATTGGAAAGGCGACATTATTCCTCGTTTGATTAAAGGGGAGATCTGGGCAGCTTTTCGAGATGAAATTGAAGTGCGCCGTGCTATGTTTTTGACAAAAGATGCGTCTCTGCATTTGTTGGTGGTGAACTTGAAAGATGAACGAGATCCTATGATGATGGTTATTAATAAGGAAGCTCGACATTTTAGAGAGTGGATAAACCTCTTTTTAAAGTATGCCTATAAAGGAGAAACGTTGGCAGGAACTATAGAACGCTATAAAGAATACGTTTATAAATAAGTTTGGGAAGTTACTTTGTATCAAAAAATTGTCTATTTTCTTCAAAATCCCTTTGTGATTATCTCCACTGTCTTGATTGGTTTAAGCATAGGGTTTTATTCACCAAGCCTTGGTCTTTTGCTAGAGCCCTTTGGATTTGCATTTATGTCACTTTTGGAGATGTCTTTAATTCCCATTATTGTATGTGCTGTTATCCTGTCTATTTCGAACCTTTTTTCCTTTAAACATCCAAAAATAAAGCTGGGTAATATTCTTGGAGTACTGATTTCTATAACCATTTTGGTGAGTTTTTTAGCAACATTAATGGCCATTGTCTTGAATCCTGCCGTTGATTTTCTTGAGAGTGAAAGCCTTACTATTAAAGAAATATCAACATTTTCCTCCTTTGTGGATCGCAAAATAGCCCAGCCTGTCTTTGTTGCAGATAAAGGGAGTGTTTCTAAATTTCTTGAAGCATCGGTACCACGTAATATTTTTGATGCTCTTGCGGAAAGTAAAATGCTGCAGGTTATTTTGTTTTCCATTATTTTTGGTATTGCAACAGCTTATATGATGGCGCCTCAACGTAAAAAAATTGAGGCTTTTTTCGAGACGACCCTTTCTGTTTTTAAAAAAATTATTTCGGCTATTACTATTTGGTTGCCCATTGCCATTATAGCCCTGATGGCAGGTGGGGCAGGGCGCATCGGCTTTGATATGCTGGTGCAGATGGGTGGATTTATCTTGAAAATTTATTTTATATTTTTTGTTATTTTTATTGTCTGTACCATTATTATTCAGGTTAAAACAAAACGCAGTTTTTTTGAGGTTATTCATTTGATGAAAGACCCCATTATTATTGCTTTTGGGACAAGATCTTCTATTTTGCCCATCCCCTCAATCCTTGATATTTTTGAGAAAGAGTTCAAAATTGATAAAAGCCTCTCGAAATTATTAGTGCCCTTAGGGGCAGTTTTAGGGCGCTTTGGTAATATCGTTTACTTTGCATTTCTTGCGGTTTTTGTTGCTGGAATTTATCAAACAGAGATGACTTTTTCTATATTTATTATTGTTGGACTATTGTCGTTATTAGCAGGCTTAAGCACGGCGGGGGCAACAGGAATTTTGACTCTTGTGGCGTTGTCTATTGTGCTAACTCCCCTTCATTTGCCCGTTGGTGCTATTATGCCGCTGATAATTGCCATTGATGCCATTATTGATCCCATGCGTACATTAACATCAGTTTATACCAATTGTGCAGCTGTTGTATTGGTTACGCCAAAAACAGAAAGTGATGTGCCCAAGCTTTCAAAAACTTAGTTTATTTTGCCGTTTACCTTTTAAAAAGGATTTTAGGACATTCTGATACTGTCTTATAAAATAGTAGAGCAAAAAAATATAAAGGAATCAGATATGTCACACCTAATTGGATTAAATGAGCAAAAAAAAATAGAAACCATTGAAGGGCTTTCAAAAATTTTAGGCGATGTTTTTGTGGTTTATGTTAAATCCTTAAAATTTCACTGGAATATCAAAGGCGAAAACTTTGCTGTTTTACATGCTTTTCTTGAAGAGCAATATACTTATCTTGCGACAATTTCCGATCAAGTAGCCGAACGTATGCGTACTCTTGATGCGGTGGCACCAGGCTCTATGAGAGAATTTCTTGACCTTGCAACCTTGAAAGAGTCCCATGGAAAAAATTTGTCCGCAACAGAAATGATGCATGAGCTATCCTCTGATTATGCTTATCTTATTGAGCAGATGCGTGAGAATAATTCAGCTGTGCCCGAGAATGATAGTGGAACTCATTCTTTATATGATGATCTCATTGCTAACTTTGAAAAAACATTGTGGATGATTAACGCCCATGTATCTTAGGGGGTAGAGGACTTTTTTCATGCTAAAACGAGATGTTATTTTTGAGTTTATACCTCAAGAACACTTTATTCGTGTTATTGCCGTTGATGTTGAAACAGGGCGTGAGGTTATGATGATGGGATCAAAATTTGTGACTCAAGATTATTTAAAAAAAAACGCCTATAAAAAACTTTTGTATGTCCTTGAAAAGGAAGGTCTTGCCACTCTCCAAGAAGACCAACACTATTGTTGACTATGTTGTCCCCCTTCATAAATAGAAGATTGTCATTTTAAAAAAATCTCATATATTTGAACTTATACAAAAGCCTCTTTGGGGCTTGCGTGGAAAGGATAGTCTTTGTAGACTGTGGCTATATTAATGATCCTACTTTATGAGAGTTTTTTTATGATCGAGTTTTTTAGACGTGCCAGCGGCAGTATTATTGCCAGAATTTTCTTTGGTTTCCTGGCCATTAGCTTTGCCTTTATGTGGGGAGGGCAGGAAGGTTTACGCATGATGGGCATCAGCCGTGATGCTACCGTTGCTAAGGTTGGTTCTGAAATAATTTCAAATCGTGATTTGGTCCTTGCCATTGAGAGATTTCGTGTAATGCTTCGCGTGAATGCAGGTCAGGATATTAGTGATAAAGACATTCGTTCATCAGGTTTGGATCGACAAATTTTAGATACACTCGTGTCCGATTCTTTGGTGCGCCAAGAGGCCACTAAGTTAGGTATTGCCGTTTCCGATGATTATGTGGTAGCGCAATTGAAAACACAAAAATCCTTTCTGCGCCCCGATGGTTCTTTTTCAAAGGAAGCTTTTATACGTTTTATCAACAATTACGGCTTTGGTATGGAAAAGGATTATATTGCTTTTTTGAAGTCTGATATTCTAAAAAACCGTGTTGCGCGGGTTTTATCATTAAATGCTTCATTACCATTGGTTTCTGAAAAGCCTTTGTTTGCTTGGGATAAGCAAGTGCGTTTTGCAACGGCCATGCTCATTGATCCCAAAAAAGCAAAATTCACAACTACCCCTTCAGAAGGTGATCTTCGTGAGTTTTATGGGAAAAATCAACGGCAATTTCTCGCTCCAGAGAGGCGTACTTTTAAGGCCATTATTGTTTCATCTAAGGACATGGATGTTAGTATTAGCGAAAATGATGTTAAAACAATTTATGACCTGGAACGGACTAAAAAATACCAAGGTATGAAAGAGGATAAAGCTAAAATATTGGTACGTGCTCAGTTGCGTCATGATGCAGTTCAAGAGTTGATGCTTGCCCGTGCTAACAAAATTCAAGAATCCTTTGAAGAGGGGGCTTCTTTGAAAAATATAGCCTCAAAGTCAAAGGCTGAATTTGTTGACTTGCTTGAAGTAACACTCCAAGACAAAAAGAGCGAACGATCCACTTTTGATCAAGTTTTGATTGAAATGGCATTTGCTGCGGAAGAGGGGGATTTATCACCTTTGGAAGAAGTTGTCGTTCCTGGTGACCTCCCTGCCAAATATGCAGTCATTTACGTTGAAGATCGTAAAGATCCAAAACAGCTTTCCTTATCAGATGCAAAACATGAGGTCATGGAAGCTTATAAAGCACAAGAACAACAAAAAAACACTTTTGAAATGATTCAAAAAATTGAAACTTCTTTAAGAGGAGGGGCAAATTTTACTGTTATTGCCAAGCAATATGCTTTGAAAACAGTTTCTTTGCGTGCTGATCGACAAAAGATGTTGCCGCCGACACCAGCGTTTATGCTCAAAATGCAACCGAATCGCTTGTTTGTAGTTCCTCATAAAGGGTATGCGTTATTGCAATATGTAAGAGAAGGTCACGGCGTTGTTTACGCCCTAGCGCAAATTACTGACATTAAAAATGGGAATGCTGGGAAAAACCCCAAAGAATTTAAGTTTTTTAAAGATCACCTTCAAGCACAATCGGCAAATGACATGTTCCAATTGTTGACGGCAGACCTCCTTTCTCGTTATAAAGTAGAAATTAATAAAAAATATTTTACAAACTAGCATTGGCAGAAAAATCGCTGTGCAATAGCTCCAAAATTTGATATTGTGCGATTAAGTGTTTTAAAAATTTGAAATTATAAGAGGATCTCATGATTAGTACTGTTTTACTTGTGGCCCATATTATCTTTGTTGCTATTATGATTGGTTTGATTCTCATTCAAAAAAGCGAGGGCGGTGCCCTTGGCATGGGAGGAGGTAATTTGATGAGTGCCCGTGGTAGTGCCAACCTGTTGACGCGTTCAACGGGCGTTATGGCGACACTTTTCTTTGTATCAACTATTTTGTTGGCAATTTCTTTTAAGGGTTCCAAAAGTAGTCAATCTATTTTGGATGACGTTTCTGGAGATTCTTCTGTGGTTAACGTTGAAAAAGATACGTCAAAACCTTCCTTGCCAGTTGCTCCTTCGACGTCAAAAGTGCCCGTACAAAAGCCATTGGCGAAATAATTTTTATTAATAGTAAAGTTAAGTAGTGGGGATTATCATTCGTTCTTTTTCATAAAAATGCGTGAAATCAGCCATTGAAATGGATTTGATTAATGTTGCAGAAGAGGAAGTTTTCATGAAAGCCCAAATAAATTCCCAGGTAAAAAAACAACTAAAAGCTAAGGTTATTTTTGTAACGGGCGGCGTTCTTTCTTCCCTTGGTAAAGGGATTTCTGCTGCGAGCCTTGGTGCCTTGATGGAGGCCCGTGGTTTCAAAGTGCGCCTTCGTAAATTTGAACCTTATTTGAATGTTGACCCAGGGACCATGAGCCCCTTTCAACATGGAGAAGTCTATGTGACTGAAGACGGTGGCGAGACGGACTTGGATCTTGGTCATTATGAACGTTTTACGTCCCTTTATACCAGGCGCAGCGATGCAGTTTCAACGGGTCAAATTTATTCAAAAGTAATTTCAAAAGAGCGACGCGGTGTTTATTTAGGCGCGACCATTCAAATTATTCCCCATATTACCAATGAAATCAAAGATCACCTTGTTTCAGACATAGAAGATGATGTGGATTTTCTTATATGTGAAATTGGAGGGACAGTGGGAGATATCGAAGGGTTGCCATTTTTGGAAGCCATTCGTCAATATGCCAATGATGTGGGTCGTGAAAATGTTTTATTTATGCATTTGACTTTGCTCCCTTATATCAAAACTGCGGGTGAACTTAAAACAAAACCCTCTCAGCATTCCGTGAAAGAATTGCAAAGTATGGGGATTCAGCCCGATGTTTTGATGTGTCGTACGGAAATGCCCTTGCCCGAGGAAGCTAAACGTAAACTTGCCCTTTTTTGCAATATTAAACCTGACTGTGTCATTGAAGCAGCAGATGTTGATACCATTTATAAGGTGCCTTTGGCCTATGCAGAACAAGGATTAGATGATCAAGTTCTTAAACACTTTTCCATGGAAGCACCATCGCCAGACCTGTCAATATGGCAAAATATTGTTGAGCGGGTTCATTCGCCTAAAAATACCGTTAATATTGCCGTCGTTGGGAAATATACGGGCCTTCAGGATGCTTATAAATCCATTGCTGAATCCTTTGAACATGCAGGAATTGCAAACCAGGTAAAAGTGAAAGTAACTTGGTTGAATGCAGAAGACCTTGTTGATAGGGCTGCCGTTGAAAAGGCGATGTTAGGTATGCAGGGTATCCTTGTGCCTGGTGGTCATGGTGAACGTGGAACCCGTGGTAAAATGCGCGCAATTACTTATGCTCGAGAGAATAAAATTCCTTATATGGGGATTTGTTTGGGAATGCAGTTAGCGGTCATTGAATTTGCAAGAAATGTTTTGGGTCTTAAGGAGGCTGATTCTACGGAATTTGATCCCCAAACGCCAGATCCTATTGTTAAACTCATTACAAAGTGGCAAAACCGTGAAAAGATGGAGCGGCGTTCAACGGATACGGGCCTTGGTGGTACCATGCGTCTTGGGGCTTATCCTTGTGCCTTAACGGAAGGGTCTTTGGTACAAAAGATTTATGGGAACAGTAAAATTTCTGAACGTCACCGCCATCGTTATGAAATGGATTTCTCCTATGAGGAAGCTCTTAAAAAGGCAGGTATGCAAATCACGGGCGCTAGCCCTGATGGGGCATTGCCTGAAATTATTGAAATTAAAGATCATCCTTGGTTTCTTGCCATGCAATTTCACCCAGAATTTAAATCAAAACCCATGGCGCCACACCCAGCCTTTAAGGACTTTGTTCAAGCCGCAGAAAATATAAAACAGGGAAATTAGACTAAAATGACTCAGGATATTATTGCAAAAAAAGCAAAAAATGTAACTGTTGGTGGGGGAGACGTAAAAGAAGTCCTCTTTTCAAATGCCAAACCCATTTCCTTAATTTTGGGCCCCTGTGCCATGGAAAGCCGTGAACACGCCCTTGAAATGAGCCACGCCCTCAAGGAAATTGCCGAGAAAAAAGGCGTTTCCATTGTTTATAAATCATCCTTTGATAAAGCTAATCGCACGAGTAACAGAAGTTACCGTGGTGTTGGTATGGATAAAGGTCTTGAAATCATGGAGGAAGTGCGTGCAAAAACAGGTCTGCCTGTGATCACCGATGTGCATACCGAAGAGCAATGTCGTCTTGTGGGACAAGTTGTGGATATGTTGCAAATTCCAGCATTTCTTTGCCGTCAAACGGATCTCCTTGTGGCGGCTGCTAAAACTGGTAAAGCCATCAATATTAAAAAAGGTCAGTTTTTAGCACCTTGGGACATGGCTAATGTTGCGCAAAAAGTTATTGATGCAGGTAATGATAAAGTTATGCTTTGTGAGCGCGGCGCTTCCTTTGGGTACAATACCCTCGTGAGTGATATGCGCGGTCTTCCAACCATGGCTCAAACGGGCTGTCCTGTGATTTTTGATGCGACTCACTCCGTACAGCAACCAGGCGGAAATGGTAATACATCTGGCGGTGATCGTCGTTTTGTTGAACCTTTAGCGCGAGCAGC
>JAJRPZ010000070.1 GCA_024280495.1 Alphaproteobacteria bacterium | reverse complement strand
GTATCAATCAATGAAGCTTAGCACCCTGTCCGATTATTTAGGACCACCTCACTCCACTTAAAAAATAAAAAAGAGAAAAAATCTGGCGGAGAGAGCGGGATTCGAACCCGCGATACAGTTGCCTGCATACACGCTTTCCAAGCGTGCGCCTTCAGCCACTCGGCCACCTCTCCAGGTAGATCTCTCTTAGATATACAAAGCAGCCTCCCTTCTGTCAATAACTCACATAAAAGATATTTAGAAAAATCTTTTTTCCTAAATAAAAAAAGATTTTTATGGTAGTGTTTTTATGAGATACTGGCGCATCTATGTAGCTTACCCCATAGAAAAGTATCCAGTTTATAGATTTTTTAGTGAAATATTAAGGCCAGATACAAAATATGTTTTTAAATGCTTTGAATAAATTCTTTGGTTCACGAGACGAAAGACTTCTTAAGAAACTTGATCCTATTCTTGCGCAAGTTAATGGTTTTGAGTCTTCATTAGAAACCCTTTCCGATGCTGCTCTTAAAGAAAAAACCATAGAGTTTAAAAAACGTCTTAAGGCAGGTTCTTCCCTTGAGGACATTCTACCAGAAGCCTTTGCCGTTGTCCGAGAGGCCTCTAAACGCGTCCTTGAAATGCGCCCTTATGATGTTCAGATTCTAGGCGCTATTATTCTTCATCGTGGCATGGTTGCAGAAATGGCAACTGGTGAGGGAAAAACCCTTGTGGCTACCTTACCTGTTTACTTAAATGCCTTGAGTGAAAAAGGCGTTCACGTGGTGACCGTCAACGATTACCTTGCGGAGCGCGATTCTCATTCCATGGGGCATTTGTATAAATTTCTCGGCTTGACCGTGGATTGTGTGATCAACGATATGAATGATGAACAGCGCCAGGCAGCCTATGGGTGTGATGTCATCTATGCCACTAACAACGAACTTGGTTTTGATTATTTACGCGACAATATGAAGTTTAGAAAAGAAGAAGTTGCTCAACGCCCTCTTGCTTATGCCATCGTTGACGAGGTGGATAGTATTTTAATTGATGAAGCCAGAACTCCCCTTATTATTTCAGGACCAACGGAAGATTCTTCTGAAACATATATGGACGTTGATAAAATTATTCCTCTCTTGAAACCAGAAGATTATGAAATGGAGGAAAAAAATAAGTCAATAACACTGACTGAAGAAGGTAACCAGCATGTTGAAGATCTTCTCGAAAAACATGGCCTCATCAAAGAAGGGTCTCTTTACGAGATTCAAAATATTGCCCTTGTGCACCATATAAATCAAGCTCTGCGTGCGCACCTTATGTTTAGAAAAGATGTTGATTATATCGTTAAAGATGACCAAGTCATTATCATTGATGAATTTACAGGACGCATGATGGATGGAAGACGCTATTCCGATGGTCTCCACCAGGCTTTGGAAGCAAAAGAACATGTTGCCATACAAATGGAAAACCAAACCCTTGCTTCCATTACATTTCAAAATTATTTTAGGCTTTATGACAAACTTTCTGGAATGACGGGAACGGCCAAGACAGAAGCAGCAGAACTCCATGATATTTACAATCTTGATGTCGTCCAAATTCGCACAAAACTTCCTGTTGTTCGCAAAGACAACGATGATGAAGTTTACCGCACTGAACGCGAAAAAATGGATGCCATTGTCAAACAAGTAAAAGAATGCCAAGAGCGAAATCAACCCGTTCTTGTGGGAACGGCGAGCATTGAAAAATCAGAGCTAATATCATCACACCTGACTAAAAACAAGATCAAACACAATATTTTGAATGCACGATTCCATGAACAAGAAGCTGGTATTATCGAAGATGCCGGGCGTCCTGGCAACATTACCATTGCCACAAATATGGCAGGTCGTGGAACGGACATTAAACTTGGTGGTAATTTAGAAGCCCGCCTTGAACAAGAATTGGACGGCGCCAAGGATAAAAAAGATTTAGAAAAGAAAATAAGGACCGAAATAAAAGAAGCTGCTGAAGTTGTGAAAAAAGCTGGTGGTCTTTGTGTTATCGGAACCGAGCGTCATGAAAGTCGCCGTGTGGATAACCAATTGCGCGGTCGTTCTGGACGTCAAGGAGATCCTGGTATGTCCAGATTTTACTTGTCTCTCGAAGATGACTTAATGCGTATTTTTGGATCAGATCGCCTGGACTCCATGTTGCAAAAATTGGGTCTAGAAGAAGGTGAAGCTATCACCCATCCCTGGGTTAACAAAGCCCTTGAAAATGCACAAAGAAAAGTTGAAGCTCGCAACTATGACATGCGAAAACAACTTTTAAAATATGATGATGTGATGAACGCCCAACGTAAAGTTGTCTATGAACAACGTCGCAATCTTATGGAAAAACACGACAGCAGTGCCCTTGTTGAAGAAATGCGCCAAGAGGCTCTGGATAATCTTATTAACCGCTGCATTCCTGAAAATAGTTTTGCCGATCAATGGAATATTGAAACCTTACACGAAGAAGTTTTACGACTTTACGGCATTGACCTTCCTCTTAAAAGCTGGAGTCAAGAAGATGGTATTGCAGAAAAAGAACTTCGTGGTCGCATTGAAAGTTCTTATAAAAAACATATGTTAGAGAAAGAAAATAAATACTCTGCCGCTCTTATGCGCATGGGCGAAAAAAGCATCTTATTGCGTGTTCTTGACAGTGCCTGGAAAGATCACCTTCACAATCTGGACCATTTACGACAAGGAATTAACCTGCGTGCCATTGCGCAACGTGATCCTTTGAACGAATACAAACAAGAGGCCTTTATCATGTTCGAGGACATGATGACAAGTATATGTGAGACGACAATCTCAACAATGTCTCACCTTGAAATCAGCACTCAAAATGAAGATGAATTGGAGGCTGCGGCTCTTGATGGCATGGGAACAGATACATCAGAACTTGATTATAGCGGCCCTCAGAAAACAGCCACTGATATGTCTAAAAAGCCTGGGGGACCTCAAAGCATTGCTCAACGTTTAGCAAGATCTAATCCATCAAAAAAAGTAAAAAAGGGTCCTAATAACCTTACTGACTCTAACGGAAAAACGCCTCGAAATGCTCTTTGCCCCTGCGGTTCTGAAAAAAGATTTAAACATTGCTGTGGAAAAAGTAACTAAAAGCACCTCTGAAAAAAAGGTGAAAAACTATTTTTAAATCTTATTTTCTAAAAAAAAACACACTTTTTGCAGAGGGTTCTATACTTATGGCGTTATTGACATGCCAAAGTTTTTCCTTTTGAGCCAAGAATTTCAAAGGCTTCTCCAAGGCGCTCGATGATACCTTTTTCGCCATTTCGTAAGAATGTACGGGGATCATAAAACTTTTTATAAGGTTTACCTGTTTCTGGATCAACCTGATGTATGAATGCCTGAGGTGTTTCTTTTATGGCATCGCCAACTTTTTTGGCAAAAGCAAATTGTAAATCCGTATCAATATTCATTTTAAAAACACCATAAGACAGAGCAGCTTTGATGTGACGGTCTTGGGAGCCTGATCCACCGTGAAACACAAGATGCAGAGGATTATGGCTTGTGTTATATTTTTCTTGGATGAGGTCTTGAGCGGATTTTAAAATTTCAGGACGCAATTGAACGTTACCTGGTTTGTAAACACCATGCACATTTCCAAAGGATGCAGCCAAAGAAAAATGCCCAAGGTGTGACAGTTCCTCATAAGCATAAAGACATTCTTTGGGTTGGGTATAAAGGCTTGGATTATTAAGGTTATCCTCGGAACCAACTCCGTCTTCTTCGCCGCCAGTGATGCCAAGTTCAATCTCAAGGGACATACCCAAGGGTGTCATACGTTTTAAGAGGCGTTTTGATTCTGCTATATTTTCTTCGATGGGTTCTGCTGAAAGGTCCAACATATGGGATGAAAACAAAGGAACTCCCTCGGCTTTATAAAGGTCTTCACTGTAATCAATGAGGGCATCCAACCAAGGAATGAGATCCTTGTGAGCATGATCCGTATGAAGGGCAACGCAAATTCCATAATGTTGGGCCATAAGGTGTACGTGTTGTGCAGCTGAGACTGCCCCAAGAATGCGGGTGTTTTCTGAATCTTCGTGTCCTTTTCCGCCAAAGAATTGCGCGCCACCGCTGGATAATTGAATAATCACGTCGGATTTATTTTTAGAAGCAGCCTCTAGAACAGCATTTATACTGTTGGTACCAATAACATTAACGGCAGGAAGGGCATACCCCTCTTTTTTTGCTTGCTCTACAAAAAGTTTATAAGCCTCACCCGTTACAACGCCAGGTTTTAAGTGAGGGCGACTTTCCATTTTTGTCATAATCCAATCCTTTATAAAATTAATGGCATTTTCAGGTTAACGACGTTTCCATAGTGTTCCCGTGGCAGAATCCTCGAGGGAAATATGGTGTTCCAGTAAATAATCCCGAATGCGATCGGATTCCGCAAAATCCTTATGTAAACGAGCTTGAGTACGCTTGTTGATAAAATCTTGGATTTCATCCGATGAGAGTCCATTAGAAGTTGTCGTAAGGGGACCTTGAAACCAATTGATTGCTTCTTGTTGAAGGATACCTAAAAGGGATCCACTGTCACGCAAAACTTTTTGAAGATCCCGTTTTTCTGTTTCTGTTTTAGCTTTATTGGCTTCTTTGGCAAGCTCATGCAACCTTGCAATAGCTTTTGGCGTATTGAGATCATCATAGAGAGCCGTTAAAACGATATCATCGATGGCAAGGGGAGAATCCTCATCCAAACCAAAGCCTTCAAGGGCCGTATACAAACCGTCAAGTGCTGCTTTTGCTTGGGGAAGAGTCGTTTTCTGCCAATCCAAAGGCTGACGATACTGACAAGAAAGAATGGCAAAACGGATAGTCTCTCCGTTGGCTTGTTCAAAAAGATCTGCAACGGTATAAAAATTACCAAGGGATTTTGACATTTTGGCACCATTAACCATCAGCATACCATTATGCATCCAATATCGTGCAAAGGTTCCTCTGCCAAGGGCGCAAGTACTTTGGGCAATTTCATTTTCATGATGGGGAAAAGAAAGATCCAAGCCACCGCCATGGATATCAAATGTAGCTCCTAGGTGTGCTAATCCCATGGCAGAACATTCAATATGCCAACCAGGGCGTCCTAATTTCCCATTAAGGTTCCAAGGACTTTCCCAGCCAGGATCACCATCATTTGATGGTTTCCAGAGGACGAAATCCTGGGGATTTTTTTTATAAGGGGCAACCTCAACGCGGGCACCAGCAATCATGTCATCCAGAGGTTGATGGGAAAGGCAGCCATAATTTTCATCACTTGTTGTGTCAAAAAGAACATGACCATCAGCAACATAAGCATGTTTTTTTTCAATAAGACTTTTGATCATTGAAATCATCTCTGGCACATTGTCCGTTGCACGGGGTTCTTTTGATGGTGGTAAGGCATTTAAAGCAGCCATATCTTTTTGATAAAGTTTTGTGAATTTTTCTGTAATTTCAGAAATTTGGACCTTTTGCTCCTGGGCAGCTTTGATAATTTTATCATCAATATCCGTGATATTTTTAACGTAAGTCACTTTATTTTCAAGGGATAATATACGATATAAAGTGTCAAAAACCACAACGGGCCTTGCATTGCCAATATGAGCCCTGTCATAAACTGTGGGACCACAAACATAAAGGCCAACGCGGCCAGGTTTGCGGGGGGTAAATTCTTCGAGAGTACGTGTTAACGTATTATAAATATGGAGGGTATTGTGTGTTAAAGAAGTCATTAAGCTGTCTCACCTTTAAGGCGTTTCATTGTTTTTTCTGGGCCAATAAAAGGCAGAATATTTTTCATTTCCGGCCCATGATTAGCTGCTGTTAACGCTTGACGCAAAGGCATAAAAAGTTCGCGCCCCTTACGCCCTGTTTTTTCTTTTAGGGCACAAGTCCACTCTTTCCAGGTATCCGTCGTCCAAGGTGTTTCAGGTAGAAGGTTAAGGGCCGTCGCCATATAGTCTTGATCTTCAACGTGGGGGGTAATGTTATTGTAACAAATATCATAAAGCTCTTTGACATCGGTAAGGTATTTCAAATTCCCTTGAATGGTTAACCAAAATTCAGGGGTTATATTGGTGAATCCCAATTGGTTTAGACGTTCTTTTATTTGGTCAAAAGATACCAATTGAAGAAACTTTTCATTGGTACGCTCCAGATCCTCCATGGAGAATTTTGGGGCAGACTTCCCAAAGTTTTTAAGGTCAAATTTTTCAAGGAAAGCTTCTGTGGACGTATAAGTTTCTGCATCGGAAGAATTTCCAAGGGTCCCAAGATAGCTGAGAATAGACATGGGTTCCACTTGCTGTTCTTTCAAATCTTTGAGCCCAAGGCTGCCAAGACGTTTTGATAAGCCACCGCCATCGGAACCTGTGAGCAAGGGCATGTGAGCAAAGATGAAATCATTTCCCGATCCACCAAGAGCCTCCATCAATTGAATTTGTATGGCAGTGTTCGAGATATGATCATCACCACGAATAATATGCGTAATGCCCATGTCAAGGTCATCCACAACACCTGATAATGTGTAAACAGGTGCTCCATTTTCACGGAGTAAAATGGGATCACTAAAATGCTTGGCTTCAAATGTTAAAGTGCCATGGGCTGCATCTTCCCACGTAATGCTTGCCTCTTGATCCAACTTAAAGCGCCAATGGGGAGTGCTGCCTTCTGCCTCAAATTCTTTAATTTCTTCCTGGGAAAGTCGAAGGGCAGCCCTATCATAAACGGGAGGGCGACCTTGCGATAACTGACGTTTACGTTTAAAATCCAACTCATTTTTTGTTTCATAACAGGGATAAAGACGCCCAGAATCTTTAAGGGTTTTAGCAGCCCGCGCATATAAATCTAGACGGTCAGATTGTTTGAGCTCATTGCTATAATCAATGCCAAGCCAATGAAGATCTGTACGGATTTGATCTACATATTTATCTTCAGAGCGTTCTTGATCAGTGTCATCAAAACGTAAAACAAATTCGGCATTATTTTTTTTGGCCTGGAACCAATTTAATAAAAGAGTTCTAGCGTTACCAACATGGAGATAGCCAGTGGGACTTGGGGCAAAACGGAGCTTCATTTTAAAACATTTCTCAAAGGTTGCATTCAGGGTTCAAAGATATGTGTTGATCCTATGAATAAATGGCTTTAAAAGCAATGTTTATGTTACTTAACAATACGAATTCGATTGAGACTCTTGGCGATTTTTTCAAAATCATCATAAAGGTTACTTATATTATTAGGCTGATATGCATGATCAGGCGAAGAAGCACAATTTCTGTATAAGGCCTGTGTTGTCGCATTATTTACTTGTAAGACT
>JAJRPZ010000069.1 GCA_024280495.1 Alphaproteobacteria bacterium | reverse complement strand
GATTATCATTAGCATGATCTATCATTTCTTGACGCCTTTTATGCCCGAGCGTCCCCAGGCTTGTTCTAAAAAATCCCTTTCGATGACCAGCTCCCCTATTTTGCGTGGAGCTCTTTGAGTTCTGATGTGTGATCTTTTGCCATGCGCTCCGTCTTCCCTTTAAAGCCCTCTTCTAAGCTTTGAAGTGCCGCGCGTTTCCAACGACTTATAACAGCTGCGTGGACAGCAAATTTCACGGAAAGATCCGAAATTGGAGCATCTTCTCGGAGCGCTACCAAGGCGATTTTTGCCTTTAAGGTAGCAGGGTAATTCTTGCGGGTGGAGTCATTCTTCTTGATTCCTTTTTTATCAATCAATGAAGCTTAGCACCCTGTCCGATTATTTAGGACCACCTCAATTTCGCTATTCTCAAGAAAATAAGGCAGAATGCGCCCTTAAATACCACTATTGATCACATCGTCAAATCATATGAAACCTTTCTGGAATGACTATATTAAAAACTTACTCGGGAATGATATCTTGATGATCTAACTTCTACGCCTTAGCCCTGTATGCCCAGGTTAAAATCTAAATTTTGGGCTGTATATTTTCAAATATAACATTGGAAACATGTTTTTTTGCCTCTAGGAATTGTGCCTCATTTTTCACATTATAACTAACAAGAGGGCGCAAATAAGAAAGCATTTTTTGGGCATTTTTGGAAAGAAGTTCATGGTCAATATCAAAAAAATGAGGGCGCGCTCTAAATGAAAATGTGATTATTTCTTGGACAATCTGTATTAAAGAAAATTTTTGATGGAGCCTAACGTCATAGCTTTGCCCCCTTGGAAGTCGAGGACGGTTTTCCACAAACCATTCAAGGGATTCTGGATTAAAAGACAGCATGGCAATACGGGCATTTTTACCATATTTTTTTTGATATTCATCGACAAGTGCCCCCACTTTTTCTTCTAATACCCCTGCTTTTCGGTGTCCTTTTGTTTTTATTTCAACGTAAATAGGTGTCTGTCCTGCCACAAGGTCAAAAACTTGTTTTAATGTTGGGGCGACCTCTTTGGTTTCCATTAAAGGAATGCTTTGAATTTCTTTGAGAGTTAGATCTTCGAGACGCGCCTCATTATTTGATAAACGTTTAAAATCTTCATCATGGTACACGATAACGTCACCATCTTTAGTGAGCCATACATCCAATTCCATGGCGTATCCATAATCAACAGCACGTTGAAATGCCCTTAAGGAATTTTCAGGTATACCCCGTTTATGGTCAAAATAGCCGCGATGGGCAATGGGGATTTTTTTCACCCAAGAATCAGGAGTGGGAGGTAAGTAAAAAAAGCGATAAATAAGAATAAGGCTTAAAGCCATGAGAATTATTGCACAAAATATAATAACTAATATTTTACCCATGACCGTACACCTGTTTTTTTATCTTAATCGCTTTTGATTGTTACATATAATAATGTGCCTAGGATATTTCCAAAGCTTTTTGACCTGGGTGCCAATTACAAGGCATTAATCCCCCATCTTGAAAACCTTTCAAAATACGCAATGTTTCCTCTGGATTACGGCCAACATTCAAGTCATTCACTGAAACATGACGGACGATACCTTCTGGATCAACGATATAAGTTGCACGCAAGCACACACCTTCATCACGGTGAATTATGCCAAGTTCAAAAGACAAATCACGTGTGATATCAGAAAGCATTGGGAAAGGCAACGCGTTCAAACCTGGATGGGCATTACGCCATGCCATGTGAACAAATTCAGAATCTGTGCTTACGCCGTATACGGCTGTGTCTGCTGCTTTGAAATCAGGCATTAAACGAGCAAATTCTTCGATTTCCGTTGGACAAACGAATGTAAAATCCTTTGGCCAGAAGAAATAAACCTTCCACTTACCTTCATGGGTTTTGGAGGTAAAGTTTTTAAAACCCGACATTTCGTTTGTTGTTACACCCGTTAGATCATAATCAGGAAATTTAGAACCAATTGTTAACATATTTTTCTCCTTTAAATATTCATAGTGAGTCTAGCAGCCTGCGGTTATTCCTTCAACCAATTCTGCTACCGTTGGAATATTTCCATTATCATAAAAAGGATCCGTTGCAAAACGGTAGGCTTGATGTCCTGCAAACATAAGGTTTGCGTCAATGGATCCTCCATGGGAAATATCCTGCAAGCTTTTTTGAATGCAAAAAGATCTTGGATCAGCTTTATGTCCAGTGGTTCCTTCTTTATTTTGTGCCCAGTTACTAAAACCACATGCACTTAAGCACCCCATGCAATCCACTTGATCTTGATGGATTTGTTTAGCTTGATCAGGGGTAACAAAAACAAGGGTGCCATCGGGGGTACGCATGGGTTCAGTAAAACCTATTTGCTCCCATTGGGATATTTTGGCGCGATCTCCTGGTGTCATATAAACAGAACGTTGGCGGACACCAATGAGGTATTCTGCTTTTAATAGATCCGTCATTTTGGTGGCATAGACAACCTGACGCTCTGAACGTCCAACTAAATCTTTTAAAAAAGGGTTCAAGACTGCTGAAGAATAAAACCCAGTAGGACTGAATTTATTTAACATCACGTCGCCATCCTTCAAAGTTAAAAGCCTTTTTTTCCACTCATCGGAAAGGGGGCTTTCTTGGGTTAAAAGAGGTCTTGTTCCAAATTGAAAAGCAATGGGTCCAAGTTCTGGATTATCAATCCAATCTTGCCATTCAGATAAACACCAAACACCACCAGCCATAATAATAGGCACCATTCCTAAGCCAAGGTCCTGCATAAGAGAGCGAAGTTGCTTCACACGATTATAAGGAGATTGAGGCTCCAGAGGATTTTCACTATTGGTTAGACCATTGTGACCACCAGCAAGCCATGGGTCTTCATAGACGACGCCTCCGAGCCACTCTGGGACTTTGTGATAAGAACGTTTCCAAAGAGCTCTGAAAGCTCGAGCAGAAGAAACAATAGGTAGATAATGAGATTTGTATTTAGCACAAATTTCAGCAACTTTATAAGGCATACCTGCCCCACATGTTACGCCTTCAACTAGATTTTGCACCTTATCCAAAACACCGTGAAGAATTTCTTCACAACCGCCCATTTCCCATAGCACATTCATGTGGATGCGCCCTTTGCCCATGGCCGTTTCATAAGCAATTTTCGCCTGTTCAATACCGCCCTTGATAGACATTTGGATGAGTTCTTTTTGACGTTCGCTGCGGGTTTTCCCCTTGTATTCAGGGGGAATGAAATTACCATTTGCATCATAAGTATCAGCATTCACAGCAGAAAATGTCCCAATACCGCCAGTCGCAGCCCAAGCACCAGTTGTTTTTCCTGTGGAAATGGAAATGCCTTTTCCACCTTCGATAAGGGGAAGATACTCTTTAGCTCCAATAAGAATTGAATTTAATGCTTTCATATGTACACCTTTACTCTTTTCACAAAAATGGTGGGCATAAAACCCACCATTATTATTATTTGATTAAATCAACCATAGTTGATTGACAAAAAAACATCAATCATTAAAGAGTTTTCGACTCAGCTCTTTATGCTTATTTAACTTCTTTACCTGTTTTTTGATCCAAGGTTTTCATGCTGAGGCGTACCTTGCCTTTTGGATCAACTTCAAGGATTTTGACCCATACGGAATCGCCATCTTTCACAACATCAGCAACTTTTTCAACACGTTCGTTCTTGAGTTGGCTAATGTGAACCAGACCTGTTTTGTCACCCATGAAGCTTACGATAGCGCCAAAGTCCATCAACTTAATGACTTTACCTTGGAATATAGAACCAACTTCTGGATCAACACAAACGGATTTGATCATGTCAATGGCTTTATCCAATGCTTCCGTAGAGTTACCAGCAATTTCTACTTCGCCATCTTCAGAAATATCAATTTTAACATCTGCCTCTTCACAAATCTGACGAATCATTTTACCGCCTGGACCAATCAAATCACGGATTTTTTCTTTTTTGATGGTCATTTTATGCATTTTAGGCGCTGAATCGCTGAGTTCTTCCCTAGCAGAATTTAATGCTTTTGCCATTTCATCAAGGATATGTAAACGGTTTGCATTGGCTTGGGTCAAGGCTTGCTGCATGATGTCTTTTGTGATGGAAGTCACTTTGATATCCATTTGCAAGGAAGTGATACCGTCTTTTGTGCCCGCAACCTTAAAATCCATATCGCCCAAATGATCTTCGTCACCCAAGATATCACTCAAAACGGCAAAATCATCACCTTCTTGAATCAATCCCATGGCAATACCAGCAACAGGTTTTTTCAAGGTTACACCCGCATCCATCATGGCCAAAGACGTACCACAAACCGTCGCCATAGAAGATGATCCATTGGATTCTGTGATTTCAGAAACGGCGCGCATGGTATACGGAAATTCTGCTTTTGTTGGGATCATTGGATTTAAGGCCCGCCAAGCAAGTTTACCATGACCTATTTCTCGGCGCCCTGGAGGGCCGAAACGACCAGCTTCACCAACGGAATAAGGAGGAAAATTATAGTGCAACATAAAGCGTTCACGATATTCACCTTGAATACTGTCGATGATTTGCTCATCGGAAGAGGTTCCAAGGGTCATTATAACCAAAGCCTGTGTTTCACCGCGGGTAAACAGGGCACTTCCGTGGGCGCGAGGTACAACGTTTACCTCACACTCAATGGCACGTACAGTGCTAAGATCACGCCCATCAATACGCTTTTTCGTTTTGATAATATCACCACGCACAACAGATTTTTCAAGTTTTTTGAATTGTGCAAGAACTTGGCTTTCTGTGAATAAAAGATCATCTTCTTTAACCAAAGATTCAAGAGCTGCAGATTTAGCATGGGAAATTGCTGTTACGCGATCTTGCTTAATTTGGATTTGATAAGCAGAGCGAACAGCGTCTTCCCCTTGTTTTTTAACAGCATCGAAAACAGTTTTTTGATCTTTGGAGGTATCTTCCACTGTCCAAGATTCTTTGCCAACAGCTTTTTTCAACTTGTTGATCATCTCGATCACAGGTTGGAAGCTTTCATGGGCAAACATCAAGGCGTCGAGCATTTTTTCTTCGGAAAGTTCGGAGGCTTCGGATTCGACCATCAAAACGCCTTCTGATGTACCAGCAACAACCAATTCGAGGTCAGACTTTTTGGTTTCAGAAACTGTTGGGTTTAAAATGAAGGCTCCTTCGCAATCAAGTGCAACTTTCGCAGCAGCCACTGGCCCCGCAAAAGGTGCCCCTGAAATAGACAAAGCAGCAGACGCACCAATCAAGGCGATGACATCAGGATCATTTTCCATGTCATGGCTCAAAAGATTTGTGATGATTTGTGTTTCGTGGTGGAAGTTTGCTGGGAATAGCGGACGAATGGGACGATCAATCAAACGTGAGATCAGAACTTCGCGTTCCGTTGGTTTTCCTTCTCTTTTAAAAAAACCACCAGGAATGCGACCCGCCGCATAATATTTTTCAACGTGGTGAATGGACATTGGGAAAAAATCACAATTGGATTTTGGCTGTTTTGAACAAACTGCAGCACAGAGAACTGAAGTATCTCCGTATGTAATAATAACAGCGCCGTCAGCTTGACGAGCAATTTTACCTGTTTCGATGGTCAGCGTACGACCGCCCCATTGTATTTCTTCTTTGTGAACTTTGAACATTCAAAGATCCTTTCATATATATTTTTCTATTATCAACAGCTGAGGGAAATTTAAATTGCCTTCCCCCCTTATATAGTCATTCCAAAAACATCCCAGACGTCGTCAATCACTCTCGAACCTATACGTTATAGGCATTGGTCCCTCGCTCCTAGATTGGAACCTTTTGGGAATGACTATACAAAGAAAACCCTGCAGTAGAGACCTTTAAAGATCAAACCCCAGGGTTGCGCTTAATATATTAACTCCCAAAATATTCCAATTACTCCAGCACCTATAAGTTATAAATACTGGTCTTTGCGTTTAGACTGAGACTTTTTTTAAAATACTATAGTCTAAAATTTTGGGTACTTATCGACGCAAACCAAGGGACTTAATCAAGTCTTTGTAGCGTGTTTCTTCGGTACGTTTCAGGTAATCAAGTAATTTACGGCGTTTGTTAACCTTCATCAACAGCCCACGACGTGAGTGAACATCTTTTTTATGTTCTTTCATGTGCTCCGTTAAATTGAGGATGTGTTCCGTTAGAACGGCAACTTGTACTTCTGGGGAACCTGTATCCCCTTCTTTTGTAGCGTATTCTTTAATCAAAGCGCTTTTGCGCGTAGCTTCAATCGACATCATATATCCTTTCGATTTAAATATTAAAAACACGTTTTGGTTTTAAACTATAGGATGCATTATTATCCACTTTTAAAACCTCAACAATAGCTATGGCTCGTCTTTTTTTGGCGTCTTCATCATTGGAAACACATAAGGCATACATCTTATTTGATCCAAATTTCCCAAGGGCTTTCAGGGCCATATCACAACTCTCCACAACCTGACCATATCGCAGTAAACGCTCTTGATCAGGTATCACCAAAACAGCCGGGATGTCGGCCAGAACTGCCTGGATGGGTAGAATTGCTCTTGATAATATAGCCTCATTTTCAAATTTTACAAGCTTTTCCAATAAATGACCACTTTCAAGAAGCATCCCTCCTACCTTTGAGCGTAAAATTGAAGCTGTATGACCATAGCACCCAAGTGCTTGCCCCATATCTCGCGCCAAAGAACGCACATAAGTCCCCTTCGACACAAGGGTTTTGAATTTTGTTATTTCAGATGTATGGGAAATAATTTCAAGGTTAAAAATCGTAATATGGGAGCTTTTGAGTTCAACGTCAACACCTTCACGCATTAAATCACAGGCGCGCTTACCGTTGATTTTTTTGGCAGAATAAAGGGGTGGTATTTGATCCAAAGGCCCGAGAAATTGAGGAATAATTTTCTCAATATCCTCAAGGCTTGGGCGATTATCAGATCGAAAAAGAATCACACCATCTTCAATGTCGCTTTTTGAGTTTTTATTTTTAATAAACTCTACATCATCCGTGTTGGTTTGAGTCCCCCAGGC
Source organism: Alphaproteobacteria bacterium (assembly GCA_024280495.1). GTDB lineage: Bacteria > Pseudomonadota > Alphaproteobacteria > Caedimonadales > UBA9215 > UBA9215. The sequence goes on along the minus strand of JAJRPZ010000069.1, from coordinate 851 downwards.
AACCTCAAAAATATATTCTTTTTTTTCGTGCATTAGGTAATCAACAGTTTTAGTTGCTTCACCAATGGCAATGGGTAAAACACCACTGGCCAAGGGGTCCAAAGTCCCCCCGTGACCAATCTTTGTTTTGCGGGGTAATAAACGTTTTACCTGACGAACCATATCGAAAGACGTGGGACCAATGGGTTTATGAAGGCATATCCAACCATGAAATTCAGGTGGGAGAGGAGGAATTATTTTTTTTACCATGATGGATTAAGCGGACTCTTTAATGCCTGACTCTTTCGTGTCCTGGGCCACGCGTTTTTCTGACAATAAAGATTCTATTTTATTGGCTTCATGAAAGGTATCGTCCTCAAGAAATCTGATTTTTGGGAGGAATTTCATGGTCAACTCACGGGAAAGTTTTTTACGAAAATGGAATTCATTTTCATTGAGTGCGTCAACGGCATCAACCATTGATTTTCCCATCAATGAAGTGATGTAGGCTTTGCCATGACGTAAATCAGGACTCATGCGCACGTCAGAAATACACACATGGGTACGTTCTAAAACATCGCTATGAAAATCATTACGAGCAATGATTTCGCTCAGGATCTGGCGAATTTGCTCACCAACTTTCAACTGGCGTTGCGAGGGTCCTTTCGAAGAACCTAAAGAAGAAGTGTCAGAAAATAAAGTCATAGAAAGACATATAACACATTAAATACTTTAAAACCAATAAAATACTTTAAAACCGGCCCCTTCACATGTGAAGTGCGTCATTTGAGTTTTTGGTCTGGTCTTCGTAAAACACTTCAGTTGGCGTTTTAAAATTAAGGATGCGTCTTGGTCTTGTGTTGAGTAACATT
>JAJRPZ010000068.1 GCA_024280495.1 Alphaproteobacteria bacterium | reverse complement strand
CTTCTATTTGACTTTCCGTTTCAAGGGCATTTTCAAGTGGTGATTCTTGAGGATAATTTTCTTCTTTAGGTTTTTTCGATGATTTTATTGAAGGAGTTAAAGTGGCGGAGGTATTTTTTGATTGAGGTGTGTCTTTATTTTGATTTTCCCTAGTTCTTTTTGCAAAGTCAGAATTTAATGACTTACTGATTTTTTTTTCAGAAATCACCTCATTCAAAGGTGAAGATTCTTGAGGGTTTTCTTTTTGAGTTTTTTTAAGTGCAATTAAGTCAATTGAGGTGTTGACTTGAGGTGGGAGAGTAGAAATAGGAAGGGACATATTTTTCTTTATACATGAGTTGTTTTATTTGTCTTATGCATAAAGCATGCCAAAAAGGATAAGTTCGCTTTAAGAAAATATTAAATACCATGCCTTTCAGGGTGAAAAATAATAAAAGAACAATTGACCTTTTGCCTTGTTTTTCTGTATAGACTATATAAGTGCAAGGGACTGGACGACCGCGGCTCTATCTCGAATATTTTTGGATAGGGGTGAGGAAAGTCCGGGCTCTCCAGAAACAAGGTGCTGGATAACGTCCAGCGGGAGAAATCCTAGGGAAAGTGCCACAGAAAATATACCGCCTTTTATCGGGTACTCTAAGTTTTAGAGCCGTTGAGCGAAGGTAAGGGTGAAAAGGTGCGGTAAAAGCGCACCGCGGTTCTGGTGACAGAATTGGCAGGGTAAACCCCACCTGGAGCAAGATCAAATAGGGATGATATTAGGGTGTGTTTCTGCATCGTCGTCCGGGTAGATCGCTTGAGCCCATCGGTAACGGTGGGCCTAGATAAATGGTCGTCCTTTTTATTACAGAGTAATCTATGTATAAAAGACAAAACCCGGCTTATAGGTCCCTTGCACGCTTTTTTATTCAATTTAAACCATTTTAACATATTAAAACTGTGTTATATTAGATTATATTTCTAAAAATTCGAGTTTTTATATGTCAAAAAATAAGATAAACTTTTTGATTTGGGGGTCTATATTGGCCCCGTTTCTATTTATCGTATACTTCTTAATAGCATCTTATATGGTTCCAGAGACTGTTGCACCTCCTCAATATGATGTTTTAATTAGTGGGAAACGTAAAATTTCCAGCAAAGACGCTGCTGAAAAAAAAATTCCCACCAATATTTATTACAGATTAGATATAGATAAAGGGAAATTGTTTGCCAGTGCCATTCTTTATTTTGATAAAAAAGGCGGAAAATACACTGAATTGCTTTTATATCGTTTTAATCCAGAATCTAAAAAATTAACACGTCTTACTGCGTTGTTTACAAAAAAAATAAAAACTGTTGACGGATGGAAATGGCACATTAAATCCCCTGAATTGGAAGGGATTAAAATTTTTCTTCCTGATAAAGCACCTGATGGTTATGTATACCTTCATGATGAGGAATTGACTTTTTCTTTCCTCCCAAATTTACGTGTTATTCAAAAAGACGGACGTCGTTTCGATTTACCAACAACTATTGGAGATGATAGATATTCCTATAAAGTTCACGGTTGGATTAAACGTGAGGAGGTACAGAAGAATGAATAATAATACTGACCTCGAAAACCAGAATATCAAAAATATTTTAGCCCTTATGAAAGAAAAAAATATTACTGTATCTGATGTTTCAAAAGCAGCGGCGTCACAAGGTTCGAAAAATAAAAAACAGTTATATGGTTTTTCTATAATATCACTTTATATTGCATGTACGCTTTTATTTTCTGGGGTATGGATGTTTATTCAAAATTATTGGTCAAGTCTTAACTCGGTTTTTCGCGTTTTTTTAACATATGGTATTGGGGAGTTTTTCTTTGTTGCGTCCATGTTATGGTATCAAAAAGAAAGAAGGAAAAACAACGGTGATTTATTTATTTATTTTATAAATCCTCTTTTGGTACTCTCTATTCCCTTAAAAATTATTGGATTTGCAGTATTTGCAAAAGAAATGTATCCAAATGGAGATGACCTTTTTTTATTAAGTTTTTTCATCTCAATAATATTATTATTACAGATCGCTCTTGCCTTACGAAAGGCACCTTCTACAATTTTGGTATTCTTTGGGTTGTGCTTAATGTCTGTTGTCTGGTATTCATCTTACTTTCTTATTTTGAGAGATTCCTCTATGGCAATTATGATTTTCCATTATTTAAAAAATGATATTGGAAAAATCGTTGGGGTGGAAATTGTCTTTCTATATATCCTTTTATGTACTTTTGCTATGAATGTGATTTTATGGTGCGTACAAAAAAGTCCCTATAAATCCATCAGTGGCTTCGGTTTTTTTATTAATATGTTAGTTTTTTTCATTACGGGCGCAATTCTTTTGTCCATAGTTGATTTGAAAATCTTTTTTGCTCTATTTATACTAATAGGTTTTGGAAATTTCTATATTCTAAAAAATAAGATGATTTTGTTAGTGACTATCCTTGCTTCTTTTGGATACATAACCTATCTAACCATAGAATATTTTGTTGGTAACTTGACTTGGCCAATTATCTTGGTAGGTATGGGGGGGGTTATGATTGCCTCTTTTTTCCTTCAGAAAAAAACAGTTCCTAATAATTGTGGTTGATTATTTTTTTGTTTACACGAGGCATAAAGAACGACCTCTGAGATATTTGTAGAGTCATTATGTAAGGAAATCCTTTTATATATCACTTTGACTCGGTGATGAAAAATGCTAATTTAATAGTGAGTAATAAAAAGAAAAGGAATACATTATGCATGAAGAAAAACATGATCTGGCCCATGAGCTTCCCGAATACAAAGATAAAATGCATGAAATGAAAACGTCTGACAGGCATTTTAAAAAACTTTTTGATGAGTATCACGTTTTAACAAAAGAAATTCATCAATTAGAAGCAGATAAAGTTCCTGTAACCGATGAGCATTTTGAAATATTGAAGAAAAAGCGCCTAAGCCATAAAGATGAACTTTTCTCTATGTTAAAGACGGCGGCTTAGTTAATCTGGTTTAATTAGATTCATAAAAAGCTTCTTCTTTATCATTTTTAAGGGCTAATTTTATATAATGTCTACTTCCATGCATGCGGCCTTTAGGCAGGCAGAAAAAGCAAAAGCTTTAGATGAGGTGCCCGTAGGAGCTGTCCTTGTGTGTGATGGTGACATTATTGCACGAGCTCATAATCTTGTAATGATGCGAAAAGATCCGACGGCCCATGCAGAAATCCTTGTTATACAAGAAGGTGCATTGGCCCTTGATACTATTTTCCTTAGCAATTGTGATCTTTATGTGACCCTTGAACCCTGTGCCATGTGTGCGCAGGCCATTGCTTTTGCAAGGGTGAGACGTCTTTATTTTGGAGCATATGATCCAAAGGGTGGGGGAATTGATCATGGGGCTAGAATTTTTTCCCAGAAAACCTGTCATCACATTCCTGAGGTTTATGGAGGTATTTTAGAGTCAAAGTGTTCTTCTATACTGATTAATTTTTTTAAAAATAAACGCACGCTTAACGCGCCCAAATAAAAATATTTCAAAAAGACCCCTGTCTATAATCGAGGCGCCACGCTTATAATTATAGGGACCGGAATGATTAACGAGATTTAGAAAGTTTTTGAAACGACTATAGAGACAAGAAAAAAAGGATAATAATGTCACTCATTATTGCAATCGATGGGCCTTCAGGGGCTGGTAAAGGTACGCTATCAAAAGCATTATTGGAAAAATATGGTTTTGCATATCTTGATACGGGCCTTATGTTTCGAGCAGCTGCTTTAAAAGCACATTTACACCAAATAGATCTATGCAATGAGTCTGTTCTTGTTTCTCTTATTCAAACACTTGATGTGATGGATATGGGAAATGTTGAGGCTCTTCGATCCGAAGAAAATGGGCAGCGTGCCTCTGAAATTGCTGTGCTCCCTTTAGTTCGCGAAGCGTTAAATGAATCCATGCGTTCCTTTGCAAAACGTGAATCAAAACAAGGAAAAGGTGCGATTTTAGATGGGCGTGATATTGGATCCGTTGTTTGTCCTAATGCCACCCTTAAAATTTATATGACGGCCACCCTAGACGTGCGTGCAAAAAGGCGTTTTAAAGAGTTGCAAACCCTTGGCGTTCCCGTTATATTCAAAGATGTTTTGCAGGCCATGATTGAGCGTGATAACCGTGACAGCATTCGTGAGCAAGCCCCCTTAAAGGCTGCGGATGATGCTATCATAATTGATACGTCCATTATGGCTATTGCAGACGTTATTGATTTTGTTTCCAACAAAATTGATGCAGCTCTTACAAAAATCTGTCGCCAGTAGTTTCCACGGGAATTATTGTCGGGAAAAACAGATTTTGTTGGAGTATTTTATCGGTAATTTCAAAAGACAAAGATTCTTTTTAATTGCCTAAAGGATTAATATTATGACGACTGACTCAATGAATATGGAAAGCTTTGAAGCTTTATTAAACGAAACTCCCCTTGCCTCAATGGACCTTGTTGGTACCGTTGTAAAGGGTGTGGTAGTGAACATCAGTGGCGATAGTGCTATTATTGATGTTGGCTTGAAATCTGAAGGCCGCGTTCCTTTAAAAGAATTGATGCACGGTAAAGATGCACCTGAGGTTAAAAAATTCGACGAAATCGATGTTTACATCGAACGCATGGAAGATAAAGACGGCATGATCGGTCTTTCCCATGAGAAAGCTCGCCGTGAAGCTGCTTGGATCGAGCTTGAAAGACTCTCCAAAGAAGGTGTTCAAGTTCCAGGTACTATCTTTGGTCGTGTTAAGGGTGGTTTCACCGTTGACCTTAAGGGGGCCGTTGCATTCTTGCCAGGTAGCCAACTTGACGTCCGTCCTATCAAGGACGTTGCTCCTTTGATGAACATTGAACAACCTTTTATTATTCTTAAAATGGACCGTGCCCGTGGCAACATCGTTGTTTCCCGTCGTGCCATTCTTGAAGAATCCCGCGCTGGTATGCGTGATGAAGTTTTGGCTAAGGTTGCCGAAGGCGTTCAAATGGAAGGTATCGTTAAAAATATCACAGATTACGGTGCATTCGTTGATCTTGGTGGTGTTGATGGTCTCTTACACATTACTGACATGTCCTGGAGTCGTTTGGGTCACCCAAGTGAACTAATCCAGATTGGTCAAACAATTAACGTTCAAATTATTCGTTATAACCGCGATACAGGTCGTATCAGCCTTGGTATGAAGCAACTTGAAAATGATCCTTGGAATACGGCCATTGCCAAGCTTTCCGTTGGAGATAAAGTTAACGGTAAGGTTACGAACATTACTGATTATGGTGCGTTTGTTGAAGTTGAGCCAGGTGTTGAAGGCTTGATCCATGTTTCAGAAATGAGCTGGACCAAGAAAAATATTCACCCAGGTAAGATCCTAACGGCACAACAAGCAGTTGAAGCAGTTATTCTTGAAATTGATGAATCTAAACGTCGTATTGCTTTGGGTCTCAAACAAACATCTGATAATCCTTGGTCTAGAATCATGGACGATCTTTCTGCTGGTTCAGAAATTGATGGTACAATTCGTAATATAACTGAATTTGGTTTGTTTGTTTCCGTGACTGATGATTTGGACGGTATGGTTCATATGTCAGACTTGTCTTGGGAAAAAAGTGCGGATGAAGCCATCAAAGATTACAAAACTGGTGATTCTATCAAAGTTAAAATTCTTGAAATTGATGCTGAAAAAGAACGTATTTCATTGGGTGTAAAGCAATTAACCTCTGATCCATTCGCCAAAGCTATTGGTGGTATCAAACGAGGTGATATTGTAACTTGTGAGATTTCTAAGATCACCGATAATGGCCTCGAAGTCATGATTGGCGAAGCGGCTGGCTTTATTCGTAAGGCTGACCTGGCTCGTGATCGTTCAGAACAACGTCCCGATCGTTTTGCCATTGGTGAGAAAATCGATGCACGTGTTGCAAACATCGACAAGAAAACACGTGGTTTGACACTATCTATTAAGGCCCGTGAAATGGCTGAAGAAAAAGAAGCTATGGCAAACTACGGCTCTGCTGATAGCGGTGCAAGTCTCGGAGATATATTAGGGGCTGCATTAAGCAAAGCTAAAGATGTGACTGAAGATGCGCCGAAGAAAACGACCGCAGAAGAAACTGATAAAGCATAATCAACTTTATTTTTTCATGAAGAATAAAAGGCTTGGGAGAAAACTCAGGTCTTTTTTTTTATTTTTGGAATTCTGTAGGGCGAACAACTAGAAAATCAAAGTTCATTTTTCGGCGGCAGCCTAATAAAAAATGACTATATGTATCTATAGTAATTAACAATATCCAAGGAATTTAACGCTCTATGTCGGATCATGTTGAAATATATTATAAAGCTTTGCTAGATAAAAATGCAGCTTTTGGAGGGACATTTGTTGCCTATGCCAGAGCCCGAAGAATGGGAATTGCATTTAAACAAATAAGAAAAGGTACAACTATAATTGAATCTCAACTGAATGCTGGTTATGAATCAGGTAGTGGATTCAGAGATGCATTTTCAAAAATTATGGGAATGCCACCATCGAGATCTAACAAGTCTCTATTGATATTAAAGGCTTCTTGGATTGACACCAAACTTGGTCCAATGATTGCCATTGCCGATGATGTAGGTCTTTACCTTTTAGAATTTACCGACAGAAGAGGTCTAGAAAAAGAGATCGAGAAACTAAGAGAAAGAAAAGGGGCAGCAATCATCCCTGGTGCAACAGTCCCAATATCTATGATTGAAAAGGAATTAGAGCTTTATTTTTCTGGTAACTTAAAACAATTTAAAACGCCTTTACATTTACTGGGGAGTGAATTTCAAAAAAAAGCCTGGAAAGCGCTTATTCAAATTCCTTATGGCCAAACGAAAAGTTACTTAGAGCAAGCCAAAATAACGGGCAATGATAAAGCCTTCAGAGCCGTTGCCAATGCTAACGGGGCCAACCAACTCGCAATTATTATACCGTGCCATCGAATCATTAATAGCAACGGTGACTTGGGCGGATATGGCGGCGGTATCGTTCGCAAACAATGGTTGATAGACCATGAACGGACCACCCCATAAGCAATAATATAATGAAAAGGAAAAATTTTCATGACCAGAAATAGATGTTTTGGGAACAAACCTGGCCAAGAGTTTTATGCTCATTACCATGATCATGAGTGGGGCATCCCCCAGCATGATGATAGAGCGCTTTTTGAGCTCCTTATTCTTGAAGGCGCACAAGCAGGTCTCAGCTGGGAAACCATTCTTAAAAAACGAGAAGGATACAAAAAAGCTTTTTATAACTTTAACCCTCAACAAATCGTAAATATGAGTGATGATGAACTTGATGCTTTAACTGAGAACTCAGAAATTATTCGCAACCGCTTAAAAATTTATGCTACTCGGAAAAACTCCATGGCCTTTTTAAAAATCCAGAAAGAGTTTGATAGCTTTAATAATTACCTATGGGCTTATGTGACAACACCGCCAGCAAAAAATAAATGTGAAACTTATGCGGAATTACCAACGGAAACGGACATTAGCCGCGCGCTCTCAAAAGATCTCAAGAAACGCGGTATGAAGTTTGTTGGCCCCACTATTATGTACGCTTATATGCAGGCCGTCGGCATGGTCAATGATCACCTAATGGGATGCTGGAAATATAATCATTCTAAAAAGATTCCATACGTCGTCAAGATAAAGTAAAGAAATGGTGGGTACGGCTGGGATTGAACCAGCGACCCCCACAATGTCAATGTGGTGCTCTCCCGCTGAGCTACGCACCCATTTCTTATGTTTATTTCTAGCAGTCAATTCCCATAAAATCAAGAAGGTATTTTAGGGCCTTAAATCATAGCCATACCGCCATTAACATGCAGGGTTTGACCCGTTACATAAGCTGATTCATCGGCAGCCAAATATAGAACTGCATTGGCAATGTCTGTTGCTGTACCCATGCGTTTTAAAGGGATTTGCCCGACGAGAGCCTCTTTTTGTGCTTCTGGTAAAACTTGAGTCATTTCCGATTCAATAAAGCCAGGGGCGACAGCATTCACGGTTATATTGCGAGGCGCTAATTCTTGAGCCAATGATTTTGTCATACCTATAATACCAGCTTTACTGGCGCAATAGTTTGCTTGGCCAGGATTCCCAGTAACACCCACAACGGACGAAATGTTAATGATGCGCCCCCAGCGTGCTTTCATCATACCTTTAAGGCATGCCCGTGAAAGTTGAAAGGGTGCCTTGAGATTGACGTTCAAAACCGTATCAAAATCTTCGTCTTTCATGCGTAATGCCAAGTTATCACGTGTAAGACCTGCGTTATTTACAAGTATATCAACCCTGCCAATATCCGTTATGATTTTTTCGATAAGTTCCTTTGCAGCATTGAGCTCGCCAAGATCTGATACCATGGCGTGGGCACTATTAGCGCGCTTTTCATTGAAATTATTTGCAAGTTTTTTAAGAACGTCAACGCGGCGCCCTGTTAACACAACTGTTGCCCCTTGAGAATGGAGAGTTTTTGCAATTTCTGCTCCAAGACTACCAGTGGCACCCGTTACAAGGGCAATTTTACCATTTAAATTGAAAAGTGATGTCATATTAGCAGTCCTTATTTTTTTGTGATTTCAGTACAAAAATCTTCGATATCTTTTGGTTTTTCAAGGCTGAGAGAGGGTATATTTTTTTGAATACGCTTCATAAGGCCAGATAGAACCTTCCCAGATCCGAGCTCAATGATATGGGTGGTTTCATGCTCCAGGATATAATTAATGCTGTCAACCCAGCGAACACGACCCGTTATTTGTTCAATGAGGCGAGGTTCGATTTGGGATTCCTCATTAATAGGGGTAGCAGTCACATTAGAAATCAAAGGGATATTGGGGAGGCATTGAATGGTTTCTTTGCAAAGAGCCGTTTTCATCTCAACGGCAGCTGATTCCATCAATGACGAATGAAATGGCGCACTGACAGGAAGAGGGATAGCACGCTTGATCCCCATTTCTTTTGCAATTTTTATGGCTGTGTCAATGGCTTCAAGATGTCCGCTGATAACGATTTGTCCAGGAGCGTTGTCATTGGCCACCTCGCAAATGAGGGAAGTGTTTTTATGTTTTTCTTTCACACGTTTTGTGAGGTCTTCTACCTCTGTCATGCTGGCACCAATAAGAGCTGCCATTCCTCCAGCACCAAGGGGCACTGCGCGCTGCATGGCACGACCACGTTCTTGGAGAAGACGCGCTGTTGCAGATAAATCATAAACGCCCGTTGCACAAAGGGCTGCATATTCCCCAAGGGAATGACCCGCAACAAAAGAAGCGTGATCCTTTAAGGTAAAACCAAATTCCTTTTCAAGGACACGAACAACGGCCATGCTGACAGCCATCAAAGCTGGTTGAGTGTTTTCTGTGAGTTTTAAATCGGTTTCATCCCCTGAAAACATAAGATCTGAGAGGTTTTGTTTGAGGGTTTCATCCACCTCTTGAAAAACGTCCTTGGCCGATTGAAAGGCATTGTGAAGGTCTTGTCCCATGCCAATATATTGAGAGCCCTGGCCAGGAAAAACAAAAGCAGGTCGGAAATAGTCTTGATCAGAAGAAAAAAATGTCATGGGGTATACCTTAATTATTATTAAAAGTGATACCGCTTACTGGAAAAAGGGTCAAGAATTATCGAGTTTTTTTAAAGACTTGTTAAGGCTTGATTGATACGACTTAACATAGTGCTATCTTGATTATTGGACATATTTTCAGCATCACAAACATGGAGGAGAGTGATATCCAATTGCCAGGCTTGTAGGATTTTTTTCTTTTGTTTCGCATCAAAATCATTGGTAGATAAAATATCAAATGGAGATGTAAAATAGGATGCAGGATCTATAATGACGTTTTTGTATTCCTCTTTCATATCACGTTTCCCTCTTCTTAATTACTAGTAATAGGAATAGGCGATTATTCTTATTATTGCGCCTTATAGATAATCATTTTTACGTTTACAACTTGTTGTTGCGCTCTTAAACAGAAAACTAATCAACTATATCATCCTCTTGGAGAGGCCTATTATCATCAGAGTCCCTTCTGATCACCTTCTATCTTTATTCTACTCAATAATGGTTTTAAAAACGTTAATTTTGATCGTGAATTTCATTAATCATCGTCATTTTTTTATTGAGGATTTTATTAAGAGTTTAGTTATATTTTAGAGTTATCATGAAACGATGATGTCTTTAATTGTATGTTTTTTATTTTATTTTTTAAGTCCGCCTGTGATTATGGCATCCTGTAATGATGCATTAAGGGTAGATAAAGTATCCAGTAATATAAAAACTACCGTCAAAAATTTAAATGTTATTAATAAAAAAGCCTATAAAGTTTCCTTTGATTTAAAAGAAGTCTCGTTTATATTGACACCAGAGATTTGCCGGGCAATTTTGGCGGACTGTCCTCAAAATCCTAATGTCTCTTATGTGCCAAAAATTGACGTAAATGGTAATGCAGTCGCAGGGGTAGATTTAAACCCAAGCCCCATAAAACTTCCTGAAAACATACGTATTCCCATTGGTTATTCAAAAATATCTCGTTTTACGGGACGTCGTATCAGAGCAACTACCGCCGCAGATGGTTCTTTTTCATCTCAATTTGTTGACGAAATTCCTTTGGGATTTATGGATTATGAGTTAAAAAGTGGGAATATTGCCTTTAATGGTCAGAAATTAATGAAAAATGAATCAAGAATATTAAGGCAAAAATGCCGTAAAATCTTGATTTTGGAGAAATGATTTGTCAGCGCAACTTTTAAAAATATCCTTTGAAAATAAAGAAGGTCTTACGCTCAGTGGGCGTTTGCATATTCCTGCGGGCCACACTAAGGCATTTGCTGTGTATGCCCATTGTTTTACTTGTTCAAAAGATATTAAGGCTGCTCGTAATATCTGCCAAAACCTCTCGGAACGTGGCATTGCAGCATTGCGCTTTGATTTTGCAGGCCTTGGTGATAGTGAGGGGGATTTTATTGATACAAACTTTACAACCAATGTAACGGATCTTTTATGCGCGGCAGAGTATCTTGAAACCCATTATCAGGCGCCAGAAATAATGATTGGTCACAGTTTGGGAGGCGCTGCTGCCCTCGTGGCAGCCAGTAAGTTAACGTCAATTAAAGCCGTCTCCACTATTAATTCTCCTTGTCATCCAAAGCATGTGGCACGTCATATGGCAGGGGCAGAAGAGCAAATCATGTGGAACGGAGAAGCGGATGTTGAGGTCAGCGGACGCTCCCTCAAAATAAAAAAACATTTCTTAGATGATTTAAAATCCTATGACATGAATGAGGTTTTTAAAGAATTGAGTGCAGCAGTTCTTGTTTTTCATGCCCCCCATGATGAAACGGTGAATATTAAAAATGCCAGCAATATTTTCGCGTTGGCTCAACATCCTAAAAGTTTTATTTCCCTTGATTCTGCTGATCACTTGATCATGAATAATGAAGATGCAAAATATATAGCTTCTAGTATTGAAGCCTGGGCCAGCCGTTATATCCATTTTGATTGCCAGGAAGATGATAAACATCAAGCCGTTGAGGGTGTCGTGGTTATGGAAACCAATGAAGGTATGCTTACGCAACGTGTTTATGCAGGTAATCATATATTGCGTGCCGATGAACCTAAAAATGTCCCAGGTGGTAAGGATCTTGGTCCTGATCCTTATGCTTATTTGTTGGCAGGTTTAGGGGCTTGTACCTCTATGACCCTACGTATGTATGCGCAACATAAAGGTTTTAGCCTTGATAAAATCACTGTAGAGCTTTCTCATAATCGTATTTATGCTAAAGATTGCACTAATTGTGAATCCGAAATAGGTAAGGTTGATGTTATTAACCGCACTATTATTTTGGAAGGAAATTTAGAATTAGGTCAACGCAGCAAGCTTCTTGAGATTGCAGATAAATGCCCCGTTCACAAAACACTTATGGGAGATAAAAAAGTCATTACTGTTTTAAAATAAGGCGTCTTTTAAAAATTCTAAAACAGAGTTATTCTAAATATATATTCTTTTTTAAAGGAAATCCTTATGACTTCTTCTACCCCTCTTATTTCCAGAAAAATATTTTTTTCTAATCCAGACCATGTGTGCGTACGGTTATCACCTGATGGAAAACATATTGCTTATATAGCGCCCTATAAAGGTGTGATGAATATCTGGGTGGCGCCGTCCATGGATTTAAATCAGGCAAGGGTCCTTACGAAGGAATCCTCTCGAGGCTTGGCCTCTTTTTCATGGGCCCATACAAATTCTCATATTCTTTATTCCAAAGACAACGAAGGAGATGAGAATTGGCATGTGCATAGTGTTGATATCGCGACGGAAAAGGATGTGGACTTAACGCCATATAAGTATGTTTCTGCTCGTTTATCAATGGTATCACCTGAAAATCCACATAAAGTTATTATCTCTGTAAATAGCCGGGTGCCAGAATTCCACGATGCACATTTGGTGACGATTGAAACAGGAGAATGTGACGTTCTCTTTGAAAATAACGAATTTGTTGGCTTATTGTTTGATGACAAATTTAATTTGCGTTTTGGTGTGAGAATTCTGTCAGATGGGTCAACTCAGCTGGACAAGCATGAAAAAGGGTCTTTCTCTAAATTTGATCATGTGCCGTACGAGGATGCTCTTGGTACTAATCCCATTGGTTTTTCAAAGGATGGAAATTCGCTTTTTCAACTGGACAGTCGGGGACGTAACACAACGGCTTTCTACAAGGTTGATATTGATACTCAAGCTAAAACTTTGCTGGCAGAATGTCCTAAGGCTGATATTACCGATGTTTTATTGACCCCTGAAACAAAAGAATTTGAAGGGTGGACCTCGACATATCTGAAAAAAGAGTGGCGCTATATGGATCGTCACATTCATGATGAAATGCGTCTTTTAAAGATGGAATGCGGGGGGGAGGACATTGAGATTATTAGTCGAACCCAGGATGACAAAAGATGGATTGTTGTAAGTCATCAAGACCAAGGTCCTGCAATTTATTACCTTTATGAGCGTGCTATACGAAATATTCAAAAACTTTTTACCTCGCAAAAAAGCCTTGAAAATCTTGAGCTTGCCCCCATGGAGCCCGTTATTATTACCACCCGTGATGGCCTCGAGATGCCTTGCTATTGCACAAAACCAGTTGGTTTTACAAAGAGCAACCCTGTTCCACTGATTTTGATGGTTCATGGTGGACCGCAAGCTCGTGATCATTGGGGATATAATGCAGCAACCCAATGGCTTGCCAATCGAGGGTATGCTGTTTTATCAGTAAACTATAGGGGCTCTACGGGCATTGGAAAAGTATTTACTAATGCAGGAGACGGCGAATGGTCTCGAAAAATGCATGATGATTTATTGGATGCAGTTAATTGGTCCCTTGATGAAGGGATTACCACAAAGGATCAAATTTGTATTTATGGTGGCAGTTATGGCGGATATGCAACTCTTGTTGGCCTAACCTATACCCCTGATGTTTTTGCTTGTGGCGTTGATATAGTGGGACCCTCTAATTTGAAAACACTTATGGAAACGGTGCCCGCCTATTGGAAACCTATTTTGGATATGCTAAAACGCCGTGTTGGTGGTCATTTGGACTCCAAAGAAGGTTTAAATAACCTTGAAAGCAGGTCTCCTATCCATAAAGCCGATCAAATTAAAAAACCATTATTAATTGCCCAAGGTGCCAATGATCCTCGAGTGAAACAAGCTGAATCTGATCAATTTGCTTCGGCTCTGAAAGCTAGAAATATTCCTGTAACTTATGTATTGTATCCCGATGAAGGACATGGGTTTGCGCGCCCTGAAAATAAGATGAGTTTTTATGCTTTAACGGAACTTTTCCTGCAAGAGCATCTTGGGGGGAGGGCAGAGCCCATTGGAACTGATTTTAATAAATCAACTCACCAGCTTTTAGAAGAAGGCCCGGAAGTTAAAAAGGCGCTTCTTCAAACAGCATAGCGTCACCCGCTTATGCTGATGGATTGATTCTTCATTTGAGACGGGTAAGGACTTTTTTTAGTAGGGATATTTTGAGAGGGGAGCATATCCATGGATGTTGCAGCATTTACTATGCTTGATATATGGTCCGCATTATTTTCCTTTGCGCTATTTTCCCAATAATGCCCCATATCAAATAGACTTTTTGTGATATTTTCTGCTAACGTTTCACTGTTTGTCAAATTAACACGTGTTACCAATTGCAAGATGATTTCACAGAAATCACGGATGGGTTTTACCTTTTGTCGATCTTCAAGGGGGAGTTGATCGGCAACACTGGATATACTACTTAGGATCATAATAAGTGTATTGCTGAGATTTGCGCGGTCTTCGAAGCGACCTTCTTGAAGGGAGATGCTGATTTTTTTCATATATTTCCCAGCTCCCTTAAAACAAAAGGCCAGAGTTTCATCATTATTATTAAAGGTAGGGTTGTTTTTTTTAATGGCATTGTAAGTTTTTTGATAAAGGTTACCTGACATGGGGATCTCCTGTTTTTTCTATTATGCACTCGCCATAAGGGCTTTGTTCATTTCACGCATTTGACGAATATTGTTTTCAATTTGTTGAATTATCATGGTTTTAAAGCGTATTTCTTCTTCGAGTTGAGATTTCTTTTTTGCATTTAATTTATCTATGCGTTCAATTCGAGTTTCTAAATCGACCTTCGTATGATCAATGAGTTTAAGGGACTTATCAAAAGTTCCATTCTCTCCAAGGGCGCTTCGAATTTTATTGATGTTTATTTCTGCAATTCCTTGTGTAAATTGCATAATGCCTGTTGTTATGACTTCTCCGTCCCCTAAGGTTTTTCCATAAAAAAAGGTGAAACCTTCAATAATACTGTTTTCTGGAGCTTTTAAATTTAAAAAACGTCCTGCTTCTTCAGTAACCTCAAGGATAATGGGTGCTTCCGTATTACCATCATAGTCCAATGTCGCAACGTAAATACCATCCAGACCTTTATATATATCAATAAAGATATCTTTTTCAATAAGTACTGACGGTATTCTATTTGGGTGTATACTTGTTGACAAAAGGGCATCGGAAGAAGTTTCACCATATCCAAAAAATGCTTTAACACCCAAGGGATTGTTATGGAGAGCCGTTAAGAACGTTGGCGTATCAAGTTCTAGCATTCCGCCTTTACCAGGAATTATCCCCATGCGCGACAAAGACATGCCATTGACCATTTTTGTTGTCATGCCAGTGAGTATTGTTTGCATTTCAGTCGTGCTCTGATTGCGACGTAAAAGGGCCGTTTTAAACTCTTTCTTCTCCTCATCAGTCATATCAAGGGAATCAATGTCCATGGTCGTATATTTATGGGTTATTGTTTTCATGGCATTGAATTCTGTTATAAAATCCTCCATAGCTTCGACGCGTTTTTCGTCAGAAAGTTTAAGGGTAATGCCTATGGTATTTGGGGTAGGGGCATGAAGAGTGAGCTTATCAATATCGGGAATAGTGCTTATTTCATCATTTCTACTAGAATAAATTAGTTCACCATCATACTCAAAGGCCGCCTGTTTGCTCTGCACTGTGTGCGTAGACGTTTCAGGAATAAGATTTTCATTACTAGTTAAAGTTGATTTAAATTCTGGAGGTGATTTGTTATCGGTAGAAGTAAAGACAATTTTATTATTTTCGAGGGTTGCAAAAATACCAGTATTATTAGTTTCTAAGTTAATAGCATCAATAATATCCGTTGCAGTTTCTGCCCCATTAAATGAAACTATTTTATCAGGATTTCCCTGAATTAGGTCTTTAAATGTTAGTGATCCAACAACTGAAAGAGGGGTTATATTTGCATCAGGCACAACGGTTCCAGCACTAACTCTCGTGCGAGATTCAGGGAGGAAATTCCCGTTTCCTGAAGTGATAATTGCATCAAAAGCAATAGGCGTTGCAAGAGTTAGGGAGGTAATAGATAATGTTCCCCCTGGCGTTAATTTTGCCCAAACACCAATATCATTTTGAACATTATTAAATTTATTAACAATACCTTGGGGTGTCTCCGTACCATCGAATATTATTTCTATTGGGGGTTCAGTTTCCTTAACATTATTAAATGTAACTGCACCAATGAAACCTGCAGGATTTTCCAAGTCGGTAAAATTTACCGCTCCTTTTTCGCTGTCTAATTCGGCTAGTTTAACAATATTTAGATCAAAAGTTTGCTCATGAGCCCCTAATTTTGCTTCGATTGAAAAATATGTTGAGGCACTTTGATTGTTTAAGCCAGAATAAGTTGGTTCTACATAATCAAAAATACCTTCTTGTCCAGTAACGCCGTTTTGTAAATAAAGCAATGACTTTTGAAAACTTTCAGTACTTTTTTTTAGTTCGGCAAGAGCTGCAGCCTCTTTGTTCTTAATGTCAATTTTATCTTTGTGAGGTTTAAGACGTTCATCACCAGCAATTTGTTCCGCCTCAATCATAGGGGCAGAATTTAAGGACCCGACTTTTGTGCTCATTTTCAAACGACCATCAACCCCATCACGATGTAAGTCACTTATTTGCATGCCAATTTCAGTCAATTCACATCTCTCTTATAAAAAACTATTCATCAAATACAATGCAAATTTTGTGCCAAGATTTGATTATTATCCATACTCTTCTTTTTGCTTGGATTATAAGCTATATCCTGCTTAACTATACGGATAAGAAGCTCATCCATTAAAGGCTCTCAATTGTCAGGTTTGGACCGCCAACAAAAATGGTATAAAAGCGCAGCGCTCTATAAAGAGCCTCGAATTTTAGGAATCCTTTTTTTAGGATTTTCCAGCGGACTTCCCTTTCTTTTAACTCTTGCTACCCTTCATGTTTGGCTGACGGAAGTTGGTGTGACAAAAGCAACCATTGGTCTTTTTGCCCTAGTTACGATTCCCTACAGTTTTAAATTTGTTTGGGCGCCACTGTTAGATCACCTTTCCATCCCCTTTGTGACATCGATTTTTGGACGCCGAAAATCCTGGATGCTATTGAGTCAACTCTGTTTAATATTGGCCCTTATTCTTTTGGGCGCCACTAATCCCGCTGATAACATATGGTTGACAGCCTGTGCTGCTTTTGGTGTTTCCTTTTTTTCAGCAACCCAAGATATTTGTATTGAAGCCTATCGAGTACAGCGCCTTTCCCTTGAAGAAACGGGGATGGGGGCGGGGGCTTCTAATCTTGGTTATCGCTTGGGTATGTGGGTTTCAGGGGCAGGGGCTTTATATCTGGCTTCTGGATTTTCTTGGTTTGCCGTGTATGCCATGATGGCAGCTTTCATGGTAGTTGGTCTTGTCACTTCATTATTGAGCAACGAGCCTGACACTCCAGAAATTGCCCAAGAACAAGATAATAATGCAATCCCTTTTTTGAAGAAGGGACGACTTTTTGACTTAAAAGAAATTTCTTTCAGTTCTATTTTTCATTTATTTGTTTATGGTGCAAAACATACGACTTCATTTTTGAGAGGACGTCCCGATGGACTGGTTGTTGTTCTTTATATTTTCTTTTTTAAATTGGCAGACACATTTTTGAATGTAATGACCATGCCATTTCTACTTGAAATAGGATTTACAAAAATAGAAATCGCCCATGTCGGTAAATCTTTTGGTATTAGTGCCATGATTATTGGGGGATTAATTGCGGGTGTTATGCTTTCCCAACGCCCTCTGCGTCAGACTTTGGTGTTTTGTGGCTTACTTCAATTAGCGGCATCTCTATTATTTTCCATGCAAGCTCATGTGGGTAATAATTTTTACTTTTTGTTTGCGACCATTGGGTTAGATAATTTTGCCAATGGGATGTGTTTTGCAGCATTCATTGCTTATTTATCTCTTGTGTGTCGAGGTCCCTATGCTGCAACTCACTTTGCTTTCTTGACTTCCCTTGCTTCTCTCGCGCGGGTCGTCTGTTCTTATTTTTCTGGATATTTTGCAGATTTCATGGTGTGGGAAAATTATTATATGATGACAACTTTATTATGTTTACCCATGTTAACGTTATTACTTTGGAAACGCACAAGCTTTTCATATTTTATGGGGAGAACAGCTAAGCTTAATTAGGACTCTTCGGCACTTTCCATCATCAAAATAATATCATTGGCACGAAGTTTAACTAATTTAGAGTTTGTGAGAGACAGCGCACGTTTTGCTTGTCTTAGGGCGCGTTCAGAATTTGAAAGGGTAAGTTCTTTTTCAGCAAGGGCCAATGCCATCATACCTTTTTTCCCAAGACGCCCATAAATTATAGCTAACATTTTCCAAGCAAAAGGGTTTTTAGATTCTGATTTTAGAATAAAAAAGACGCGTTTTAAGAGGCTTTTCAAAGGTGGGTTTTTAGATTCAAGGGAAGCTTGTACATAAGGAATTTGGATTAAAACATCCTGAGGCCTTAGGGAAATAGCTTTTTCAAAACTCTTTAAGGACGGTAAAATACGTCCCATTTCAAAATAAATTTGCCCTTTAAGCTCGTGTAAAAATGGATCCTTAGGGGTTGCTTTGATGAGGGGGCTCAATTGGTTTATGCTTTGTTTTAACTTTGCATCTCTGTAATAGGCAATGGAACGTATATATTGGGATTCATTACTTTGATCATGGAGGGGGTAAGATTTAAGTAATGTACGAGGTGGCGTCGTATACGCAATAATTTTAAGTTTGAGACGCTGAAAACGTTTCTCCAAAGTTGACGGGATGTATTTTGACTGACGACCAGTTTTTTTGATAGAATTTTCAAGCATATTCACACGGTCTGATGAGAGTGGATGGGTTCTCATATAAGCATTTTGACGGTCAAGGGACCTATATTCCTGGCGTGCGAGCTGTTTCATAAAACTCACGAGGCCGTCGGTACTCCAGTTCAATTGATTGAGATAACGAATTGCCGCTTGGTCAGCACTTGCTTCTTGACCTCTGGTGTAGTGGGTGAGGGCTCCCATAGCCATGGATTGTCCAGCATAAAACCCTCCCATAAGGGCTTCGGGTCCTGCGCCCGCAATGGCAGCAACGGCACCAAGGGCCATGGAGGCCATGGCAATAAGAGAGGCTTGTTTTAAACTGTCGTGTAAACGCACAATATGGCCCAAAGCAATATGACCTGTTTCGTGGGCTAGAACACCAATAACTTCTGATACATGTTCAGCTTTTGTAATAAGACCCGTATTGATGAAAATTGAATTTTCTAAACTTGCAGCTGCATTAACATCAGGGCTCGAAACGATATAAAGATTAATTAGATTAGGGTTAAGCCCAGCAACTTTAAATATGGGCCTGATAATTTCCTTTAAGATTGATTCTATTTCAGCATCACGAATGATGACGCCTTCTTTTATTGTGGGGGCTGCATAGATATTATTTAGGGTGGAGCAAGATAAAAATAGCAAGAAAATAATTTCTTTTATTAACGTTCTGCAAGAAGGAAAAGAAAATTTACGCATAAAGAGGTTCTTATAGTTGATTAATTTTTTGCTTATGGGGAATGACTATAAATGACGAACTTCATATGTGAAGGGGCGTTATTTTTTTCTATTTTCTTCACGATCTTCGTTTATTTTATCCTTAAGGTAGACGAAAAGACTATCCACTTTGCCTCCTCTGGAAGAAATAACACTAGAATATTCATTGCGCAAAGTAAGGCTCATACTTACATTTTCCACGATAACATCAAGTACTTTGAGACCTCTGGATGTTTTAAAGACCTTCCATTTAATGTGCAACGGTGTCCCTTTTCCAGGAGTTCTAATTTCAGAGCTAATCACCGTGCCACCATCCTTTGTTTTTTGAGATCCAGTAATGACAAGTGATTGTTGTTTGTAATTATCAAATTGTGAGGCGTAGTTTTCAATGACTGCATCTTCAAAAAGGCTAATATATTTTTTATGTTGTGCATCATTCATGCGGCGCCAATAACGAGCAATAATAAACTTTCCAATGGAGGGAAGATCGAAATGTTCGCGAATTTCCTTGCGAAAGTTACTTTTCCGTACGGCCATGCTTTGATGTTTATTTCTTAAAATAGAAATAACGTCGTTTCCTAATTCATTAACAAAAGCATTGGAGCTCTCTTGAGTTGCTGCCAAAATCGATGTCGAAAAAAGGGCTATAGCAACAAAATAAAATTTCAAAAAAAATGACTTTACTAAAAAGGACATCGTTATTTCTTTCTATTGATTGATTATTACATCATCGGGCACTGCGGATTCCTCAATGGCATTGATGATTAAACGGTTTTGCATGTATAAAATTCTGTACTGTGCGTAAGGATCTTCAGTTTTATCCAATTTTTCCGTAATGGCAAGGGCCTTTTCACGAGCAATCAGGGACACAATAGCTGCTCTTGAGTAAATAGGAACACCGCCTCGTTGACCAAAAAATTTCTTACGGTGATGATTTCGCATATACCAGTTGTAAGGATCAACAAAAAACTCTGCCACGTCCCCCACGAGGTTTCTAAAGCTGGAAGGTCCAAAGAGAGGCAATACAATATAGGGACCTGATGCTATTCCCCAGCGCCTGAAAGTTTCTTCGAAATTATTGTTTTTGGCTTCGAGGCCTGCGTAAGAGGCGACATCTAGAACCCCAAAAAAACCAAATGTGCTATTGATTAAAAAGCGCGTTAAGGTTGCAAGAGACTGTTTAATTTCCCCTTGAAGAAGATCGTTCACAAAAATAACGGGTGCCCTTAGGTTCGATAGAAAACTCGAAAGGCGATCCTTTGTGAAATCAGGCACCAGATCTTGATATGCATAGGCAAGAGGTCGAATTAATAAAGCATCCAAAACAGAATTGACATGAAAAATGCCGCGATTAATAGGTTCAAAAGGATCCATAACTGTTGCTTTTCCTTTGTAGAGAGTTTCCTCATCAGTGATCACTTCAATGTTTTCAGCGCCTTGCGACTGATTTTTTTCTAGAAAATCCATATCTACCATTTGAGCCATACTGATTGAGGCAGGGAGGGCACTTGTAAGGAAAATGGCAATAATATAGCTAAATTTTGGTTTCTCTATATTTAGGCGTCTCATGGAGTATCCTGCTTTTATTATTATGATTCTTTCCATTTAACCATAACCACAGGAGAACTAAAGGAATATATTACTTGCTTTTTTGGAAGGTGTTGAAAAAGATAAGGTTTATTTTTTTTGACTAATATGCTCTTTTTCATTATTGCGAGGCTTTGCATTCCAAGTTAAGGCAAAGAAAAAAGCTCCTAAAAGAGAGCAGGCAATGAACAAGATAAAAGCGCCATGCCACCCCCATATGTCCACGAGTTTACCAACACCAATACCAGAAATTAATGCACCAAAAACATATGCCATAAATCCTGCAAAGCCATTGGCCGATCCCACAACACTTTTACAAGTAAAGTCGGCCATGGCAATACCCACAAGAACCTGAGGACCTGAAAGCAAAAACCCTGCAAAGACAAGGGCAATTGTATCAAAGAAAGGATGGTTTGCTGGGATTTTCCAGAGTACAAAAAAAGCAAGAGCTAACATAACAAGATACATGGTTCCAACGGGTCCACGGCGGCTTTGAAAATATTTATCAGAAAGCCAACCAGCCATAACGCCACCAGAGGCTGCCGCAATATCAAAAATAGCGACTTGTCCACCAGCTAGAAAAAGGTCTGCTCCTTTAAATTCTTTGAGAAATGTAGGTGCCCAGGTCATCACTCCAATACGAGGAATATAGAGGAATAAATTGGCAATACTCACGTACCACACGAGTTTGTTCTTGAGGATAATGGTCACAAAATCTTTTACTGTGAGGCCGCTTCCTTCAGTTCTAGGTTCTTTTTTAATGTCCCCTTTGTAATCTTCAACGGGAGGAAGGCCAACGGTTTCTGGTGTGTCACGTACGCGGTTATATAGAAAAATACTAACCACAAGGGCAAGGGTAGCGGGGATATAAAAGACCATGCGCCAGCCATATTCAACGGCTAAATATCCAGAAACAATGACGGCAGTAGCGCTTCCTATTTGATGTGAACAAGACCATATGGACCATTTGGTTCCAAGCTCACGGGGGCTGAACCAATGGGTTAAAAGTCTTGCCGTTGGAGGAAATCCCATGGATTGAAACCAAGAATTAAAAGCCCAAAAAAGAATGAAAAAAGTAAGGCCAGCACTGCTTCCCATGACAAAATTCATGATGGCGCTGCCAATTAATCCTGCGGGGAGAAAGTATCTAGCATTTGATTTGTCACTTAAAAATCCATTAAAGAGCTTGCCAAAACCATAAACAACGGAGGCTACACTAATAATATAACCAATTTCAGTATTAGAAAAATTATATTCGGCTCTGATACCAGGTAAAGCCATAGAAAAATTTGCACGAATTAGATAAAAACAGGCATACCCAACCATGGTGGTATATAAAATACGCAGGCGCCAATAGCTATAGCTTTTACCTTCCTTTGTGATAAAGTTAGGGTCTCTAACCCTTGGTGGGGAGAGAAAGTAAGATTTAAGTACTTTATACATTAATAATCAGCCTTTAAACTGAGGGTACTATAGCTAGAAAACAAAGGAAATTCAACGTGAAAACCAACTGGCTTTTACATATACCCTATACGATCAAGGAAGCCTTGAAGAATGTAAGTGGCTGCAATTTTATCGATGACTGTTTTTCGTTTTTTTCGAGTGACATCGGCGTTAATGAGAATGCCTTCAGCGGCAACCGTTGATAAGCGTTCATCCCAAAATGTAATAGGAATGTCAGGGTAAAGCTTATGAAAATTACGAGCAAAATCTTTGATAGATTGAACACGTGGCCCGTTACTACCATCCATATTTTTAGGAAGGCCAATAACAAGGGCGCACGCTTTATGTTCTGTTATAAGATTTGAGATTTTTGCAGCACTGAGAGTAAATTTTTTATGCTCAATAACATCAAGGGAGCTGGCTATAACCCAAGTGCGATCTGAAAGGGCAATACCGATGCGTTTTGCTCCAAGATCTAATGCTAAAAGGGGGTGCTTCATGGTGCGTAGAGTTAAAATATCCTGGATGCTATTTTCCATATTAATGAGCAATGTCTTTGGATACATGTTCCAATATAATGTCTGCTGCAATGTCGCTTGGCATTTTTTTATCATCTGATTTTATGAGGGAAGAGAGTTTTAAAAGTTCTTTTTCTTGAATTTCATGGCATTCTGAGTTTTTAGTTAGGAGTTTATGGAGGCGTAAAGAAAGAATTTCAGGGGTGCATTCTTCTTGTAAAAATTCTGGAACCACCTCTTTTTCTAGTAAAATATTGACCAAAGAAACGTGCTTTGTCATAAGCATTTTTTTAACAATAATAGCCGTCAATTTATTTGTTTTATAGGCTACAATCATAGGGGTATCACACAGACCAAGTTCGAGAGTAACGGTCCCACTTGTTGCAATAGCCACAGTTGCCGCACCCATAGAAAGGTATTTCTCATTTTCATCGGAGGTTACATATCCTGAAATACCACGTTGTTTTAGGTCGTATGTAATTTGATTTTTAAAGGATTCTAGAGTTGGAATAACAACTTCAAGATCTGGGAATTGCAGTTTTAATATCTCAACAGTGTCCAAAAAAATAGGTAAATGGGTTTTAATTTCCGAGGGGCGGCTCCCTGGCAAAAGACAGAGGAGGGGCTGTTTATTTTTTATTTTATGGTTCTTGCGATACGTTGTCTTTGATAATTCTTCTAGTTTTTTTTCAACAAGTGGATGACCCATGAAAGTCGTTTTTAGGCCATGCTTTGTGAAATAAGGTGGTTCAAAATGAAAAAGGGTCAAAAGATGAGTTAAATATCCCGCAACTTTTTCGGCACGCCTTGGTTTCCAAGCCCAAACCGTGGGTGCGCTGATATGAATGACTGGAATGTTTAGGGCCTTAATGCGTTTTGCCAAACGAAAATTAAAACCTGGAGCATCAATTGTTACAACTACGGATGGGCGTAATCGTTTGATATCTTCAACGGTTTGGTTAAGGCGCGCAAAAATATTCAAGGCATGGGGAATAATTTCAAAGAGCCCCATAATGGAAAGCTCTTTCATGGGGAAAAGACTTAGCAGCCCCTCTGCTTTCATAGTGTCACCACCGACGCCCTCGAATTTCAAAGTGTCTTTAGGAGCTTTCTTTTTGAGAGCGCGAAGGAGGCCCCCCCCAATTTGATCGCCGCTTTCTTCGCCTGCAATGACGTAAATGGTTGAATTGCATTGAGAGTCAGTTGAGGATATTGATTTAGAGGTCATAGGAAATCCCAATAATAAAGAGCCCTTTTTCATTGGCAAGGGCAATGGTTTGATCTTTGTTGATAATTATGATGCTTTTAGTTTCGGCTGCAATGCCTGAAAGGCCAGCATTAGCTGCATTTAAAACGGTTTCAGGACCAATGACAGACCGATCAACTCTGGTATCTTGACCTGGTTTTATGACTTTTACAAAAACGCCACCTTGTTTATCTGCTTTTAGATCAGCAGTACGTTTGATAAGGTTATCGGACCCTTCAAGGGCTTCGACTCCAAGCACAAGGCCATTTTGCATAACAACACTTTGTCCTATATCTAGGCGGCCAATGCCTTTTGCAACTTTAAAGCCCCTTTGAATATCGATGTAATCTTGTTCCGAAGGTTTTTTTTGAGTTAGGATACCTTCGGCAATAAGAGTGTCACCCCCTATAATATCTTCGGGGCTTATGACGTCAAATCCTTCCTGCTCAAAAAAATCAATAATAACTCGAAAAAGACCATCATCCCCCATGGGTTTTCCCACAAGCTTTGATAAAAGTTTGACACCTTTGATATCTGGTTTGATATCACTCCAACTTGGACGATTAAAGTAACCAGCCATGACGACAGTTGTTACATTATTTTCCTTGAATGTTTTGAGAGCTTTTCCAGCTTGTCCTAATTTCAGCCAAGTATGTGGGGTGTTTTGGATAAGCTTGGTGTCAGTTTGTCCTTCATAAGCCAATACATGAAAAGGGATTTTTTGAGAAAGACAACATTGAATAACATCCCGCACTAAATCACCATTACCAGCAACAATACCGATTTTGGTCTTAAGTGATGGGTTTTTAGAAGGCATTATATTTAGGTCCATCTGGTTGGGTGTTTTTAGCAATAGTAATATTGTCACTATAACAGATATAAGGAGGATTAAAACCACGAGTGATTGATGTGTCAACCTTTTTACGGACACATTTGACGCTGCTTTTTTTAAAGATATCCCGTTTCTCACATAAGCGTGCGTTTTCTTTTCTAAGTTGCTTCAGCTCTTCTAAGGGGCAGTTCTGTGAAATTTTTTTACAGATGGTGTGGTCTTGGGATTATATTTTTTGACCCAGCCATGGAGGGTTGCAACGTGAACGCCAAGGTTTTTAGCTATCTGGGCAACTGATTCCTTGGATTCAACTGCCAACTTAGCTGGGGATTTTTTGAATTCATTGGGATAATGGGTTATTTGTCTTTTTGTCATTGGATGCTCCTAATTTATGAGTCATAACTTAGGGTAGCTACATCAGAATAGGGAGGCAGATGCAATATGGAACCTTTTTGAAATGACTCTATGTGGAAACTTGCCCAAAATTACGAGCTGTTTTTTGAAATTTGAGCAGCGCGCCATGAAAATCCTCTTCTGTGAAATCAGGCCAGTTCTTTTCAATAAAAACAAGCTCTGTAAAGGCACATTGCCACATCATGTAATTACTCAGGCGAACAACTCCAGAAGTTCTAATGAGAAGTTCAGGGTCAGTAAATTCTGCCATGAGTGTGTTTTGGCTGATCATATCTTCGGTGATACTCTCTGATAATATTTCCCCTGATTTTACCTTTTCACTGAGCTTTTGAACGGCTTGAACCATGTCTTTTCGGCCATCATAGTTAAAATGAATAATAAGGGTGAGTGCGGAATTATTTTTAGTGCGTTCTTGTGCGTTCTGGATGATTTTTTGTAAGTTTTTATCCAGGTCATTCAAAAAACCGATAACGCGAAGGCAAATACCTTTCTCATGAAATTCATCGATATCTTTTTCAAGAGTATGACGTAAAATAGTCATGAGACCCGAAACTTCGGATTTGGGACGCTTCCAATTTGCCGTAGAAAAAGCCCAAGCACTTAAAAAAGGAATGTTAGCCTTAAGTGCATAATTTATAGCTTTTTTAAGGGCCTCCACGCCTTTTTTATGTCCAAAAAGTCGAGGCTGATGGCGTTCACTTGCCCAGCGCCCGTTCCCATCCATAATCAAAGCTACGTGACGTGGTATGGCGTCAGGGTTAAGCTCTGATAACATCTGAGGGGAAGGAAGGGCTTTAGGCATTTATATTAATCAACTTTTGTATCATGGGATGGATTAATAGCCTTCATGCCAACTGTGTGATACCCACAATCCACATGATGGTTTTCACCAGTTACGCCACTGGATAAGTCACTCAAAAGATACAGACCCGATTTACCAACTTCATCCAGGCCAATATTACGGCGCAAGGGAGAATTTTGTTCGTTCCACTGAAGTATTTGGCGGAAATCACTAATGCCAGCGGCAGCTAATGTTTTAACGGGACCTGCAGAAAGGGCGTTGACACGAATTTGTTTGGGACCTAGGTCCGCTGCAAGATACCTAACACTTGCCTCAAGGGCAGCTTTGGCAACACCCATGACATTATAATGGGGCATAACTTTTTCCGACCCATAATAAGTTAATGTTAAAATACTACCGCCTTCATTCATAAGGGGGGCTGCTTCTCGTGCAATTGCCGTGAGGGAAAAACAAGAAATATCCATGGTCATCAGAAAATTATCACGGGTTGTTTCGTAATAATAGCCAGAGAGCTGATTTTTGTCTGAAAATCCAATGGCATGGAGAATAAAATCAATGGTGCCCCATTTCTCCTTTAATGTTTGAAAAACGGATTTGATATCTTCTTCCTTAGTGACATCGCAAGGTAAAACAAGATTAGAATTTATGCTTTCCGCCAGGGGCTCAACACGTTTTTTAAGGGCGTCACCAGCATAGGTAAAAGCAATTTCTGCACCTTGATCATGAAGCTGTTGTGCGATCCCCCACGCAAGGGAGTTTTTATTGGCAACGCCCAAAATAATTCCACGTTTACCAGTCATTAATCCGTTTGCATCTACAGGCATGTCAATAAATTCCATTGAATTAAAAATATGAATACTATTTTGTATCGTTTTTATGGTATCGATGCAAGTTTTTAACGAGGGTTATACCTCAAAATAAGGAGATTCTTTCACTTTTTTCATGGTTTTTTCTGACTCTATAGAGATAGTACCATTGGTACGGTCATCATAATAGTAGTAGTAAAATTCACGTTTTAAAGGCCAGGTCACATCAGGAAAGACGGGCTTTTCAAGAAGGGCATTGGAAAACATTGCATTAAAGATACTAAATAAAATTAAGGCTATAATAGACGTGTGTTTAGCATGGGATCGGCGTCCATTTATCCATTTTCTAAGGTATAAAGAGGTTCCAACAAAACCAATGAGAATACGAAGGGGGAGGAGGGCCGTGAGTTTATATTGAAAAAATCCAGACCCTAATTCCACAAGGAAAGCACCATAAAGAATCTCTACATATAGAAATAGGAAGGCGTAGAAATAACTTTTGCGATAGGCAAACCAAAGGGGACCAAAAAGAAAAGCAGACCAGTTCCAATGGGCGAAAATAGAGCCTGGTTGATTTTCATTACAGGCTTTTTCATAATAAGGAAGTGGTGACATGTGAAATCCTCTTAAATACAGATCTCTTTATTTATAGAACAGATCTCGCTTTGAATGCAAGACCCCCTCATAAAATATTTAAAGTTGACTTAAGTCTAGGATAACTTCGTTACCAATGCGAATTTCATTGTTATCTTCTGAATATAAGCTTTCAATAACATCATTGAAATCATTTATTGCACCTCTTGTTGTTTCTGAAATAAAATTTTTATTTTCAATTTCTTTTGCGGTTAATATCATATCTCTTACAGTAGTGGCTGAATTTTCCAAATCGGATGTTTCTATAATATTTTGAAATGCTGTTATTATTTTTGGATTAATATCTTTTTCACGACGTGTATCATTTTCAACATGACCACTGTTTAAAAAATGACAGCTGTGATCCATAAACTCACCTTTACTTCCGAGGCCAACGGGTTCTGGTTTTACAAATAAAAGGTGTTGGTCTTCTTCTATATCTAATTGGCCAAATAAAATATGTGCCATGGAAAAAGGCAATATACTCATCAAAGTTTCCCAAGATTCAAAACGTAGATCAATTCCAAATTGCCCCAAGGGTGTGCGTCCTTTGTGATGACTTGATCCGCCTTTTTCTGGAAGTCTGCGATAGGCAAAATTGCTTTTTGTTAGGGCACAGTGTGTTTCAGTTGGATTATCTGACCCCGTTACAAGCTTTACGTAATCCATAAAAAAATTAGCAACATTATGGTTAGGGTCCATTATTGTATAAGCCCCCCTTGAAAAAACACTATTTTTCTTATGAGAAAGATCAGTGAAAGCCCACATGATGGCAGCAATTGCCGTCAATCGATTTTTGCGTTCTTGATTATAGGAATCATCGGAACTTGAGAGTAACCAACGAGTATTATTTGAAAAAATGGCAAATTTAGCCAATTTCGAATATTCCACGTCAGCTTTAAATTCATTTAAGTTTAAACCGTCAAAAAAAGTTTCATTTTGAAAATCAATTTCCTCACCATGGGTCAAACGTCCTAGAACGTGGTAACCGAGATCAGTAAGGTATTGCTGTTTCTCAAGAGGTAAGATTTCGCTATAACTTTTTTGTGTTATTAATTCTGAATTATCAGTATCTATAGACGTGGCATTGCCAGCAATAGACCAAAATGATAAAACTGCGACAAATAATTTCTTACTTAATTCCATAATATAGTCCTTTATAAAGCTGATGTAAAACCGCGGGGCTTGCCCCGCGGATGTTTGCTAGTTATCTTTCTTATTTATGATTTCAACTGTTAATAGCCGAACCAACCTTTGAAATAATCAAATATTTCTCCAACTTTATCACCAACTTTTGAGCTCAATTCAGTAAAGTCTTCATTAGGGAAATATTTTTTGATATAAGCGGCAAGTTGATCCTTAAGAATAAATTCACGTGACGCATAAAAGACTTCAGCTACCCATTTATTAAGTTTTGCTTTTTCAATATTGGTATTTACGGCTTCTTTAAAGAGTGATCGGTATAAATCATTTAAATAATTAAAAGCATCCTCTCCTTTTATATTTTTTAATTTATTTTTCCAATATATATCGGCAACAAGATCTATATATTTACTCTTATGTTCATAATAGGTGTAACCATTCTCATTTGATTTAGAATCACACAACTCTCTAAATTCAGCAAAAATATCTTTAACTAAGCCAGCTAAAGGCTCTTCGTCGATATTCAATGTCTCACGTGATTTTACTTTATTGTGAAAATCTAGACCTCTTGGTATGACTTGAGAGATAAAGTCATTTTTTGTGGTCTTAAATAAAGATAAAATCTTATTAAACATTGCCTCGTTTTCTTTTTCAGCCGTGCCCATAGCTGCAAACAATATGGAAACAGTTTCCTCATCGGTTAAAATTTCACCGTTGACATTTACATTTTCAAATAGCTCAAAGTTAAGTTTAGATATTTCTCGAAGGAGCCATTTTTTTTCAAAATATTTAAAGTTTTCATACTTTTTTGACGAAAGAGAATGGAGTTTAAATCCAATATCATTAAATATTTCGTCGAAATTTTCTGGAGTCTCAAGACCAAGCTGGATCAACATATCTGCAAACACCTCTCCTTTCACCACTTCATATGCTTTGTTTATTGCATAATTTACATAAGAATCACTGGTATCATCCATTTCCCCCATACCCTTTTCAAGTTGAGGTTGAAATCGGACAAAGTAAGTTAACTTACTATTGGGTGTGATGACTTCATCGTAACAGCTTCTTACTGTAGCACTAACCTGTGCCGAAAAAACTTCTTCTATTAGGGGCTTAACAGCAGTAACTCCCATGTTATTTTCGCCCATCTCAATAGGAGTAACACCCGTTCCGAAGGAGTAAATTTCATAATTTGCACCAGTTATGCCACCATAGCTTGAATTTTCTGCTTGATACACAAGGTAGGAAGGATTGTTGGCAACCAAGCCACCATCTTTCATTTGAACAGTTTTATAGTTTTTTATAACATCACATGCAGGAAAGAAAACTGGTGCTGCTGTTGATACGCCAATAGCTTCAACTAATGCACGAGTATGGTAATTGTATTGACGTTCAAGGGGATTTTCAAGTGGAGTCGTGGAGAAAACAGCAGGTTTATGCTCACTGCAATCGAATCCAATAACATAAATATGTTTTGGATCACCAAAATTATCCACAACTGTATTATTAAGGTGATCATCATTAAAGTGCGCGACCAATAAATCATTTAGACCAGTTGCTGTGTATTTTGAACCATATGCACCACCGAGTGTTTTTTTGTGATCATCAAAAATCTCACTACCATAACGTGAATATAGTTTCAAAAGGTCAATGGCAGAATATTTTGTGCCTTGACTACCTTCGTAAAATAGACCTGCTGCAAGAATGGAACCTGTCGATGTGCCACCAGCAACGTCAAAATAATCCGAAATGCGAGCGTCTGGGTTGCCGACATTATTAGATAAAATAATTTCTTCTAAAACGGCCAGCATAGCAATTTCATAAAGCCCGCGAATACCGCCACCATCTAAGGAAAGAATACGACGTTTTTCATGGGGTAAATTAGATTTGTCAGCTCTCACTCTAAAAGAGGCTGAGTCATATTGACAATCTTGTAATGTTGAAACATTTATGCCACGACTTGTTACAAAACTTTCTTCATTCTCAACAGAAATTGACGTTGCATATGCATTAGGTGCAAAAAAAACCATGCTAATAATGATCGCGCCTACACTAATTTGTCTCTTCATATTCATATTCCCCTTATTAAAAAATAATTGTTGCTTATGTCAAACCTAGTCCATTAAATATATAGTTATTAATACTTTAATATTCAAGTTCAAAATAATAAAAAACACATTAATTATTTAATTACTTGTCAGTTAGAATGTTTTTTTTGCAAAAAAAAAGACGACCTTTGCCGCCTTTTATTTGTTTTAGCTTCTTAGGTTAGCCCCAAACTTTTCCCCAGGCATTTTTAAAGATATTTGTAACACCTTTAGTTGCTTTCGTGGCTTGGCTTTTAAGTGCATTAGCAGCTCTCGTAGCTTGACGCCCGACACCATGAACTTTTCCCTTGTAGTGAATTAATTTTTGTTT
The DNA here is from genome assembly GCA_024280495.1 of Alphaproteobacteria bacterium. Classification (GTDB taxonomy): domain Bacteria; phylum Pseudomonadota; class Alphaproteobacteria; order Caedimonadales; family UBA9215; genus UBA9215. The sequence goes on along the minus strand of JAJRPZ010000068.1, from coordinate 11,153 downwards.
GTTCAAGATTGCATCTAAGTAATTACCCATGGAGTGAAGGGCTTTATAGTCTTTAGATATAACCCAACTGAGGTTATCCAGCATATATCCACCGCTGCGTCCAACATGTTTATAACCCATTTTTCCAAGGCCAACAGCAGCTACTGGATCATATGACCCCCAAATTCTGGTGATATGGTCATTACCTAAATAATTACTAATCCACTTTGCAGTTCTTTCTCCTGCAAATCTTGGTTGTGCGAATGTGATAACATCAAATGATGTAACTGGTTCTGACTTATGAAAACGAGCAATTTGATTAAAATAATATTTTAAATCAACGGCTCCAATACCAGCAAGGCCAGCACCAAGACTATGCCCCGTAACAGTAATATCAAGTTTGCTAAAATCTGTAATATTTTTTTCTAGCAATATTTTACTAATATTTTTTGTTAAAGAGTCTCTCATGGCCATGTAACGGTTGTAAAATCCAGAATGTAAAGACATTTCTTTTCCTGCGAAAAAGACATTTTTAGCTTTTTTCACATCAAAGTTATATCCCCAGTCCGCACCAGTTTCTGTACCACGAAATGCAACATTCAATTCGTGACGTCCAGTTTCCTTGTTCCACTTATAAAATATGTGGCCACCCTGAGAGAACTCGTCTCCTTCAATATTTGTTCCACCGAACACATATTGCTCACCAAGATCAAGACGCTTTTCTATTGAAACTTTGCCATTAGCCTTAAATTGATCAGTATCAGTGTCACTACCCATATAACGGTATGTAGCAGCCGCTGATTTTGCTGCCCAAAGGATTTTATCCTCTTTTGACATGGAAACGTTTGTATAAGCTGATGCATTTACTTTATTATCATGACGCATGGAATTAAACAAATTTTCCGAATGGCCACGGGCCTGACCAGGATTAGCAAAAACACTTCTTGAAAGGTTGTTCATGTCTAAAGAGTCTGTGAAATTACCCGCATGAACATCTGCTAATGGCAAAAAGCTCATAGAAGTTACCAAGGCGGTTGAGCCAAAAATAAAGGCTGTTAGTTGTTTTTTCATCATAGTTAAATCCCCTAATGATTTAAATGTTATATTTATTATTCACTGCATAATATATAATGACATATTGTCAATAATGCAAATTCTTTTTTATGAATCCCCCGATGAAGATTCCTCATAGGGGGAAATTCTTATTAATTACCGTATTGTGCATAAAAGAAATCTTTGAAGTCATAGTCAAAAATCCCTCCCATGTTTGCGAGTACGGCTTCTGTTAACGTATCTTTACCCGTTGTTTTTTTAGCAAGAAAACCAGTGGCAGTTGTTATGTATTCACCACCTGGAACAAGACGATCAACGAGTTGCTTGGCTGTCATACCACCAATCTTAGAACCTGATGGTATTTTATTAATAAGTTCACGTTCTATAATATCTTCTAAGGTATCTTTTTCATGATCATATTTTTTCAGTATAGAAAATATTTTTTTAACGACCTTTGCGTCATCCTTTGTTATGCCTGGAAAAAATCCTACAAAACTATTTGCATTTTGAATTGCTAGTTCTTTTACATATCCTGTATAAGTATCAGGACACTCATCTTTTTTAATTTTAAAAGGTTTGCTAGCCGTATCTACAACCATTTCAGTCAAAGAGCCGTAACCGAAAAAACCTGAAAATTTCTTTGTCGCACCCGTTAGGTAAGATCCTCCAGGAACATATTCTTCAATTTTAGAAACCACTGAGTCTCCTATTTGTTTTGGAGCATTAGTAATAATCTCGTTTGTTTCACTAGGAGTAGGAATAAAGGAGATATCTTGAGATTCCCCACCAAAGCCCATATTGTGATAATAAAAATCATCGTCATCATAGTCATAGTTAGTTGCTTGAACTGTTACACTTCCTAGAACTGCAACAGTTGATAATAGTGCAAAAATAGATTTTTTTGAAATTTGGTTTTTCATATCATAGACCCTTGTTTTGTTTAATAAGTATTTACACTACATATATAATTACTAGGCATTATTTATACAAGTTTTAATAACGAAGGGTCGAATTGCATAAAACTCATTGTCAAAAACAAAAGAAATAGTCACAGAATAATAAGAGAGAAGGAGGGGGGAGGAAATGGTAGGGATTATAGAGATTCCAAAAAGGAACCATCATAAATATAGTCATTCCCAAAACATTCCAGACGTCGTCAATCACTCCCGCGCCTATAAGTTATAGGCGTTGGTCCCTCGCTCCTAGACTGGAATGTTTTGGGAATGACTATAGAAAGGATTTGTCTTTTTTATGAAATGAACTAGAGAACAGCTCGTAATGTTTTTACTATTGTTTCTGGATCTGTTTGGTGATTAAAGGAAGTGATAAAGCGTCCTTGACGGTCCATAAGGTAAACAATGGAAGAATGATCTAATAAATACTCCGTTGCGGTTCCGTCTGGTTTTGCTTTCTTAGCATAAACCCGATAAGCCTTGATGACAGGAGTTAGTTTCTCATTACTCCCCGTGAGTGCAATGATGGCAGGGTGAAAATTTTGCATATAAGTTTTGAGGTTTTCAACGGAATCTCGTTCGGGATCAATGGTAATAAAAAGGGGGGCGAATTGAGAAAGTTCCTTTGAAGAAAGTTCATCAAAGGCTTGAGTCATATTATAAAGAGCCGCTGGACATATATCTGGACAAAAACTATAGCCAAAATACACAATCATGAATTTACCCTTAAAGTCGGCTTGAGTCCTCGTTTTCCCATTTTGGTCTATTAATTTAAAGGGACCACCAATAGTGGCTTGACCATAGGATTTTCCAACTTTAACAGAGGCAATAGAATTACTTGACGTACCCTCAAGAGAAGAGGGGGGACGGTTGAAATAAAGAAAGATACTCAAAAGGCACAAAAGAATCAAGGTGATAAATAATAATTTTAAAACTCTAGATCCCATGACTTTTGCACCCTTAATACGTTAATTGATATTTGTTATTTGTTATTTAATCAAACAGTTAAGATATCTTTTTCTTTAGCTGAAAGCATGTCATCAACTTTTTTGATAAAAGAATCAGTCAAATCTTGTACCTCTTTGTTGTGGCGATGCAAATCATCTTCGGATATATCTCCGTCTTTCTCAAGCATTTTGATTTCATCCATAGCATCACGACGTACGTTACGGACTGAAATTTTGGTTTGCTCTGCGAATTTCGAAGCAATTTTTGTTAATTCCTTACGGCGATCTTCTGTGAGATCAGGAATGGGAATGCGGATAACTTGACCTTCTGTTGTTGGATTAAGACCAAGTCCAGCCTCACGGATAGATTTTTCAACGGCCTTTACCATATCTTTATCCCAAACTTGAACAGTCAATAGCCGTGCATCGGGGGCGCTCACGGTGCCGACTTGCGTCATAGGCATGCGAGAGCCATAAGCCTCAACGGTAACGGGTTCCAAAAGATTTGTTGAAGCTCGTCCCGTACGGAGACCCACAAATTCTTTATGAAGGGCGTCTAGGGAGCTTTGCATGTTTTTTTTATAATCAGAGAGTAAGAAAGTCATAGTTAAGTCTTTTATATCAAAATTTTATTTTCTAATTAGAAGATATACCGAGAAATTTAGAATCGCAAGGGAATATAGTCAATCCACTGGGGAGAGGTTGATTATGTGAAAAGATCGCAAGTATCGACAACTGTACAGTTTCCCGATCCCTCAAGGCACTTTTTAAAAGTTCCAGGCTCATTGATGGAAAAAACCATGAGAGGAAGTTTATTATCCCTTGCAAGAGCAATGGCAGCCATATCCATAACGTTAAGCTTATCTCGAATAACTGTTTCATAAGTAAGGTGATTGTATTTTGTGGCATCTGGATTTGTTGTCGGATCAGCTGTGTAAATACCATCAACTTTAGTACCTTTCAATAGAATGTCGCAATTCATTTCTGATGCGCGCAAAACGGCCGTTGTATCCGTTGTAAAGTAAGGGTTTCCAGTTCCTGCTGCAAAAATGATAACCCGTTTTTTCTTGAGGTGATTCACGGCTCTTCGGCGAATATAAGATTCGCAAACGGTTTCCATGGGAATGGCAGATTGAACGCGGGCATTTACATCAATGCGCTCTAGAGCATTTTGAAGGGCAAGGGCATTAATAACCGTTGCCATCATCCCCATGTAATCAGAGCTGGTGCGGTCCATACCTTGGCTAGCGCCACTAATACCACGAAAAATATTACCGCCACCAATAACGATGCAGAGCTCTATACCGCTTTCATAAACGGTTTTAATCTCACTGGCGACACGTGAAACTACGGCAGGGTCTAAGCCAAAAGACTCTCTCCCCATAAGAGCTTCCCCTGAAAGTTTCAAACAGACACGTTTAAAAGGGAATTTATCAGCGTGGTTTTTTTCAAAATGATGATTAATGGAAATGTGTTTTTCTGACATAGTTCTAAAACCTAATGAGCTATTTTTGTACAAAGATAGACTAACAGATTTATCATGAAAATACTGCAGCCGAATTTATGGGTCCTCTATGGCAAAAGAGTCTTTTTTTTAGGTTGGACGACAATTTTCTCACCTTTACGAGTATACCCTAAAACAGATTTCACTTGCTCTTCAAGAATATCTGGGCATACCGCCCCTGGTTTCATAAGGCTTACTCTGTGTCCCAATTGAGCGTGTTTTCCCTTTAAGGTCGTTAAGTTTTTTTTTGATGTTTCAAGGGCTGTTTCTAGGGATCTTAGAGTCACAATACCCCGTGCCCCTTGGATCAGGTGAAAGAGGAAATAAAGAACAAGACAGAGAGTCAGGCTCTGAAAAGAGTATTTTCTGGCGCGTCGGCGCAGATCTCGTAATAACATAGATTGAACATAGCATTTTCTGGTAAAAAAGTGAAGCACTCAGGATTAATAATGAACTTTTTATTAAAAAATATTTTAATTTTCTTTACAAATAGTCATTTTACACCATATAATTTGATGGTGTTTATCGGGGAAGAACGTGTTTGAGTCTCTCTTGAAATATAAGTCCCGTGCTTTTGTAGATAAATCAATTATGACTTCTCGCAAAAAGATGGAAACAAAAAACAAGGTATCCTATGACTTCTCATTTAGCATCTAAAGGTGCTCAACATAACAATTTAACCAAAGAAGAAAAATTTAAAAAAGGCCTGCTTATTTGGGGAAGTGTCGCTCTCTTTTACTTCTTTCAATTTATTTTACGTGTTTCTCCCAATGCTTGTACCGACAGCCTGATGGTCGCTTATGGCTTTGATGCCGTTACCCTTGGTAGCATTATGTCATTTTACTATATCGGCTATGTTGTGATGCAACTTCCAGCAGGCATTATCTTGGATCGTGTCGGCGTCAAATTGCCCGTTGTATTTGCAATCATCATGTGTTCCCTTGGTGTTTTACTTTTCGCCATTGCAGAAAGTTCTATTATTCTAACTCTTGCTCGATTAATGATGGGGATCGGTTCTTCATTTGCGTTTCTCAGTAATGTAAAAGTAGCTTCCCTCTGGTTTGATCCGAAAAAAATGCCCTTGTTTGTGGGGCTTACCCTCCTTGCTGGAACCCTAGGAGCCAAAGTCGCAGGATCACCTCTTGTTTATTTATTAGATGTATTAGGTTGGCAGTCTGCTCTGCAACTTTTAGCCATAAGTGGTGGTGTTCTTGCCGTGCTGTCTTGGTTTATAGTGAAAGATGTGAAAATTGTTTCACCTAAAAAAATACGGTCTGTGAAACAAGAAGTAACTCATGTAACTCAATCTTTTAAAGCAATTTTCACAGAGCCTATGTCCTGGGTTATAGGAATTTATGGTCTTGCCATGTACATGCCATTAAGTGGTTTTTGCGATCTCTGGGGGGCAGCCTATATTGAAGATACTTATAGTGTGAGTCGTGCCATTGCGACGGATATGTCATGGTTGATTTATCTTGGCGTTGGTATAAGCGCCCCTCTATGGTCCTTTGTACATGCAAAATTAGAAAGTTATCGTAAGTCATTGTTTTTTGCTGGTTTAATTTCTTTTCTCAGTTTTGCTGCAATGCTTTATTTACCAGAATTAACGTTATTTACCGTTGGAGTATTACTTCTGATTTGTGGTCTTGGATTGGGGGGGCAATTTCTCTCCTTCTCAGCTATATCGGCCTTAAATTGTCGTTCGAGAACGGCAACGTCCTCTGGTGTGCACAATATGATGTGTATGTTTAGTGGCGTTCTATCGCAACCGATTATTGGTTATTTTATGGATAAAGGAGCTAGTGCGACAATGAACGAAAGCGTAGTCTACTCAGCTGATTCTTATATTTATGGCTTGTCCGTTGTTACACTTTCTCTATTAATTGCTTTGCTGGCTTGTTATTTCATGAAACCCCTCAAGGGCAAATTAGAGAATAAAACTGATCAATTAGTGCAACTGTAGTGTTCCAACATGTTCCAGTCTAGGGGCGAGGGCAGGGTTTATGACTTATTGTTGATTAGTTCAGAAGTCCTATCAAAATTGAGCCAATCTTAACCTAGGCGCAGTTCGTTGTTGTAACGCATTCCAAATGGCGGCATCTTGACCATATAAATCTTGACTATATTTCAGTTTATTATCATCTCCCATCCAGATAGTGAAGTAAGTTATATAAACTTTCACTGGATTTTTTAAAGATACATTTTTCGTTTGAAGTCCTTCCATATTGGCAGTAATTTTTTTGGAGGTCCAATCATCCATTCCCTTAAAGACAAATTCGGCCAGATCTTGAGGGTTTCCAACACGAATACATCCTGAACTAAATGCGCGCTTGGCCTTATTAAATAGGGCCTTATTAGGTGTTGAATGTAAATAAATATTAGAGGTCGTTTTGATGGAAAAACGGATTTTCCCCAAGGCATTGTGCGCCCCTGGTTTTTGACGCAAACGATAATTGAAATTCTTCGCTGAAACCAAAGACCAATCAACACTGTTGGGGTTAATTTGAGAACCTGAGGCATCATATAAAACAAAATTCCCACGATCTAAATACCCTGGATCCTTTTTAATTTTACGCAACTTATCTTTTACTGCAATGCTACGTGGCACATGCCATGATGGGTTAAAACGAATTGAATAGATTTCCGAAGAAAAAACTGGTGTCTTTCGATAGTTACGTCCAATAATAACTGGCATACGCAAACGCGTTTCACCATTTTCAACGGCCTTCAAATCAAATCCTGCAATATTTACAAAAACATAACGTTGTCCCAAATCCTCAGGCAACCAACGCCATCGTTCCATAGAGACAATAAGTTTTTGGATGCGCCTTTTAAGATTGTAACTATTTAAAGCAGCAATTGTTATTGGTCCAACGACACCGTCAATTTTAAGATTATTACTTTTCTGAAAGTCCCGAATGGCTTGGTCCGTTACCTTATCGATCTCTCCTTGAGTTACAATTTGGCGCAAATAACCAAGGGCTGAAAGTTGCCATTGCAACGTTTCAACACGACCACCTTTTGTACCCTTTTCCAATTTAGCACCATTGGATATCTCTGGATAAGGACTTTTAACTAATCGTTCGCGAGTGGCATTTAATTCTTTTTTTAACATTTGGTAAGCGGGGTATTTTAGAGTAAGGGAGGAAAACCATTTCCAAGAAGGATCTTTTTTTGATTTATTTTGCGCAATGGAAACTGCATCAACGGTTTTTGCTTTGATGTATAACTCTTTTTTTATGCGTTTTGGATTAAGGCGTTCCCCGAATAAATCATCAATATATTCAAGAGCATAGGATGTTAATACAATTTCAGCTTTCGTTATTTTGGAAGGATCTCTATTAGCCTGATCAACAGCCACAAGCGCATCTCTATAATTTCTTGGATTCAACCCTTCATGGTGGGCATTGTTCAGGGTTTTAAGAACTTCTTGAGCTTTTCTAGTCAGCTTTTTTCCATCATACCAATAAGATTCAAAATGGCGAGCTTGATAAAAGCGTGCAGCATTACGCAACAATTCATTTTTAGAATTTAAAGATTTTGTTGTGTTTAAATATTTATCTAAAGATATTTGTTTTTCTTGAATCGTGTTATTTTGCTTCACCGAAGCCAATGATATTTGTGAAAATAGAGAAAGCATTATCATAATGATGACTATGGGGGCTACCTTGGTCTGCCAATGAGCAAGAAGAACTTTTTGACACCAACTTATATTTTGTTGCATCATTTAAATACCTTAAAGTCGACGCGAAAGCCTTATCAATGACCCAGCGTTTATATTAAAAAAAACTACAGTTTTATGTCTACAGAATGAGTATTAACAGATCCTTAAATATATCTTTTTTAAAAAAATATTATCCAATGGTAAAAAAATCTCCATAAAAAAAACCTCAGAAAAAATCCGAGGTCTTATTTATATGATGAATGACAGTTGTTTATCGCATTAAAGGTTTATATTTTATACGTGTTGGGGTGAGGGCAGTATCACCAAGGCGGCGTTTGCGGTCTTTTTCGTAGTCTGCATAGTTACCTTCAAACCATTCAACATGACTATCGCCTTCAAAGGCTAAAATATGAGTTGCTATACGATCCAAAAACCAGCGATCATGGCTCACCACAATGGCGCAGCCTGCAAAATTAACGAGAGCTTCTTCAAGGGCACGTAATGTATCAACATCCAAGTCATTTGTTGGCTCATCGAGCAAGATCAAATTGGCGCCACTTTTAAGGATTTTTGCCAAGTGAACACGATTGCGCTCGCCACCAGAGAGTTGCCCCATACGTTTTTGTTGATCACTTCCCTTGAAATTAAAACGGCCACAGTACGCACGGCTTTGCATTTTTGCTTTACCGAGTTCAATTTCATCAAGACCATCGGAAATCTCCTCCCAAACGGTTTTATCATTATCAAGGTGATCACGGGCTTGATCCACATAGGCAAGTTGCACGGTTTCCCCGATAATAACTTCGCCACTATCAGGCTTTTCAGCTCCTGTTATCATTTTTGTGAGGGTTGTCTTACCAGCACCGTTTGGCCCTATAACCCCAACAATGGCCCCAGGAGGCATTTTAAAAGAAAGATCATCAATGAGAAATTTATCGCCGTGAGACTTGCTGACATTGTTGAGTTCGAGAACCTGACTCCCCAAACGAGGACCTGCAGGAATCATGATTTGAGCGGTTTTGAGTCTTTCTCCAATGTCTTGATTCAACAATTGATCATAGGATTGAATACGCGCTTTGTTTTTAGCTTGTCGCGCTTTTGGTGATTGTCTTATCCACTCAAGCTCGTTTGCCAATGTTTTTTGACGATTAGATTCGATATTTTCTTCTTGCACAAGGCGCTTATGTTTTTGCTCGAGCCAAGCTGAGTAATTAGCTTTAAAGGGAATACCTTGGCCACGATCTAATTCAAGAACCCAATCCACCACATTGTCCAAGAAATACCTGTCATGGGTTACCAACAAAACCATGCCTTTGTAATTTTGCAAATGTTGATCTAGCCAAGCAACGGACTCTGCATCCAAGTGGTTGGTTGGTTCATCAAGAAGAAGAATATCAGGCTGCTGCATCAATAGACGACAAAGAGCGACACGACGTTTTTCTCCCCCAGAAAGACTTGTAATGTCACTATCAGCAGGGGGGCAGCGCAACGCATCCATGGCAATTTCAATGCGGCGTTCCAAATCCCATCCATCAACAGATTCTATTTTATCTTGCAGATCACCTTGCTCTTCGATAAGAGCATTCATTTCATCATCACTCATTTCTTCGCCGAAACGACCGCTGACCTCTTCGAATTTTTTAAGAAGTCCTGAAATTTCCGTGATGCCGGCTTCGATGTTTTCCTTAACAGTCATCGTCCCATCAAGTTCAGGTTCCTGGGCTAAATACCCCATGGTAGTTCCCTCTGCAGCCCAAGCTTCACCGCCAAATTCCGCATCAAGTCCTGCAACAATTTTCATAAAACTGGATTTACCAGAGCCGTTAACACCAATTACACCAATTTTTGCTCCAGGAATAAAAGATAAAGAAATATCTTTTATGACCTGTTTACCGCCAGGGTAGGTTTTGCTAACCTTTTGCATGGTGTAGATATATTGAGTCATTTTATGCTCCTTGATGCCGTTAATATGGGCTCAAAGTAACTGAAATCAGGATGTTTCGCAAGGAATCTTTGGAAGGGGGCTTGTAGATGAAGTTTATAGGTATTTTGACAGTCACTCCCACGCTTATAAGTTATGGGGATTGATCTTTTATTCCTAGATTGGAATATTCAGACAGGATTTTTTTAAAAAAAATACTATAGTGGCGGATGGGGTGGGATTCGAACCCACGAAGAGCTTTCACCCTTGCCGGTTTTCAAGACCGGTGCCTTCAACCGCTCGGCCACCCATCCATCAACACTAATAGTATATATAATTTTCAAACTACCACTTTCATGTCACCCATTATAATGAGCCCTAAGAAAAAATGGGGCGAGTGATGGGAATTGAACCCACGGCCTCCAGTGCCACAAACTGGCGCTCTAACCGACTGAGCTACACCCGCCATAGTTAAAAACTATAATATATTTCTAGCGGGACAAAAGAAAAGGGTCAAGGAAAAAGCGCCTGTGATGCAAAAAAATATTTTGAAATATTTTTCAATCTAGTGTAGCAGCTGTTGTGGCTTCCCTTACCTGAATAGAGATATGTTTAGTTTGATCTGCTCGTTTTTTAGAGTAAGGAATCCCAGCCATATCATGGAGAAGTTTTTCTTTCTCAGACTTTTCTTTAAGTTTTCTCTTTAGAGCATCAGAAACACGTGCCTTATTAAGTACACTTCCAGATATGGGCATTGAACCACCAGAAACGGTGGCGTATTTTGCCGTACCTGACTTGAGGGGCATTGGTGGTGCAGACTGAGCACCCATTTTCTGTGCGACACTACTGGAAACGTCACCACTAGAACCGAAAGTCACATCGCCATTATTAGGGTCGATGGGGATGATATTGTAAGGCATTTTGAATGCGGAACTGTGGGCTTGCCCCTGTGATTTTCCAGTTGCTTGAATGACACCTCGAATCATTGATCTTGATGGTTTTGTATCAGAGGGAGCGGATGGTGCTGCAACATTAGTTGTTTTTGCAGAAGGATGATGAGTTCCAATACTCTTTATTGAATTTGTAGTATCCTCTAAAATTGAAGATGCCGTCACACCTTTTGCAAAGGTAG
>JAJRPZ010000067.1 GCA_024280495.1 Alphaproteobacteria bacterium | reverse complement strand
TGTGATCTTTTGCCTTTAAGGTAGCAGGGTAATTCTTGCGGGTGGAGTCATTCTTCTTGATTCCTTTTGTATCAATCAATGAAGCTTAGCACCCTGTCCGATTATTTAGGACCACCTCAAACTGAGTTAGCGGAAGAAAAAAATAGTAAGAAAACTATTGATAAAATCAATAAGTTCCACACTTATATTTCCAATAATTCTTCTCGTGTAGTCAATTATCGTGAGCGTCAAAAGTTAGCAAATGTCTTTACCAGTAACTTGGCAGAAAGCACGCTAGAGAGTTTTATTAATCAGAGGTGCAAAGGGCAGCAACACATGAGATGGTCAAGAGACAGCCTAAATCCATTGCTACAACTCAGGGCAGCTTTGAATAGCACTGAAGAATGGCAAAACAAATGGAAAACTGCCATTTTAAACGCAAACTAACAACTAAAATCACTCAGTTCATTACATTTCTTTTGAGGGGGTAGCCAATATATTTTCATGATTTTTCTCGCCAAATTTATTTTATTTTTTCTGCATTGATGGGCAAGGCGTATCACCATAAGAGCAATAAACACAGCAATCACCTTTTTCTGGTTTCAATAGGGCGCCACACTGATTGCACTTATAAAAATACTGACATGAATTAGTCGACATTTCTTCTCTTTTAGATACACCGCAACGTGGACAAGTGATTTCAGAATATATTTTCATGATTTTTTTCGCCAGATTTATCTTATTATTTCTGAACCCTGATAGTTTGAACCAACTGTTTCTCTAACTTTTTTTTGCAATTTCAGAAAAGCTTTCATCTCAATTTGACGGATACGTTCCCGAGATAAGTTTAATTTCACGGAAATTTCTTGTAGGGTTTTAGGAGGGTCTGCCAAGCGCCTTAGCTTCATAACTTTCAGTTCACGGGGTTTTAAATGTTCGAAAGCTTCTTCGACAATATGGTAATGTTTTTTAAATTCATCTTTTTGGGCAATCTCTGCCTCATGATTTTGAGTTTCGTCTTCCAGCCAATCTTGCCAACTTCCCTCATTATCCCCGCCAATGGGTGAGTTTAACGAATAATCATTTCCATTCATGCGCTTTGCCATTTCACGAACAGCCTTTACGGGAACGTTGAGTTCTTTTGCTATTTGATTGATTTGCACTTTTGAAAGATAGTTTTGACCTTCTTTTAGCATCTTGCTGCGCATGGTGCGCAAATTAAAAAAGAGTTTCTTTTGAGCAGCCGTCGTCCCCGTTTTGACAAGGGACCAATTACGCATAACATAATCTCTCATGGAAGCTTTAACCCACCACATGGCATAAGTTGAAAAACGCACACCTTTTTCGGGATCAAACTTATCAAAGGCCCTCATCATACCTATATGGCCTTCTGAAATCAAATCTAGCATAGACATGCTGTAACCTCGATAACCCTGGGCAATTTTGGCAATCAAACGCAAATGTGCGCCCACAATTTTTTCTTTAGCTGTCTCATCTCCCGTTTCAATCCATCGCCTTGCCAACTCAATTTCCTCATGGGCCGCCAACATTGGAAAGCGTTTAGTGTTTTTAAGATAAGTGCTTAATGAGTCCCGTCTACGGGGATCTCTCGCAAGTCCCTTAACATTAGTTTCCAAAAAAATCTTGTCAATTTCAAGATTTTCTTCAGCGACGTCGACGTCATTCCCAGGAAGTTGCGTTTTTCTTTCAGCTTTTAAAACAGAAACCGTTTCTGGATCATCAAAATCTATTTCTTGAGCTTGTCCATTGGGATTGGGAAATTCAGGAAATTCTTCTATTGAGTCGCGTTCATCAGTTAGATCTTTTGATGACACCAAAAGATCTATCCCTTTATCATCGAGGTCTTTTACACGGGACTTATCAAGAATATTTTGGTCTTTTTCCATTTATTATTCCAAAACTTACGCTTTAATAACTTGTTTTTATGATCAACTTTTGTCAATACTAACATGGAAAACATTAATAAAAATTTAAGACTTCAAATATGACCCAAAAAACAAGACCGAAAACAGACCTAAAAAACACCGCCCCCATTGCCATTCAAGCCTGGATTGCATGGAGTATCGTAACGTTTTTCTATGCATTTCAATATGTTCTACGGGTTTTTCCCAGTATTATGATTGATGATATTCGCCTCAAATATGCTCTGGATGCCCAGCAATTTGGCGACTTTTCTGGAGCCTATTATTTAGGATACGCCATCATGCATATCCCTGTGGGACTTTTACTAGACCATAAAAGCCCCAGATGGATTGTGGCTCTTAGTATGGGCCTTTGTAGTATTGGTATTCTTCCTCTATTTCTCTCGGATTCGTGGGAGTTGGCCGTTGCGGGGCGCTTTCTTTTGGGGGCTGGTTCCTCCACCGCTATTTTAGGCGTTTTTAAGATTATCCGTTTGAATTTCCCAACAAACAAAACGGGTACCATGCTTGGATTTTCCGTTATGGTGGGATTAATTGGCGCTATTTATGGGGGAGGCCCTGTACAAGATCTTGTCTCAATACTCGGCTGGCAACAGGTTCTTTATGGCTTTACTATTTTTGGCTTTATTCTTGCATTCATTACGTTATTTTTTATTCCAAAACGCACTAAACCAAGAGAATCAACGGCCACTGGGAGCATAGCAAAAGATCTTCGTATTGCCTTTAAAACGCCATATGTGCTTTCAACTGCTTTCCTAGCGGCTCTTATGGTTGGCCCCAATGAAGGCTTTGCAGATGTATGGGGCACACCATTTTTCACCCATGTCTATAATTTCCCAAAGGAAATTGCCTCTTACCTTCCCAGTCTTATTTTCTTTGGTATGGGTTTTGGCGCCCCCTTTCTTGCCTATATTGGTGACCGCACAAATGCCCATAAAAAAATCGTTAAATTCAGCGCGCTTATTATGGGAGTTCTTTTTGTCTTTTTATTAAAAGGGAACGTTTCTTTAACTGGATCAAAAATTTCTTTATTTGTGATCGGGATTTTTTGTGCCTATCAAGTTCTTGTTATGCACATTAATGGTATGCGTGTTGAAGCGAAATATTCTGGCATTGTTACCGCAATCACTAACATGATAATCATGTCTTTTGGTTATGTTTTTCATCACTTTATTGGTCGTACTGTCAATGATTCTTGGGCTGGTGAAGTAATTGATAACGTTCGTATTTATCCTATGGAAGCCTACACAAATGGATTGATGATTATTCCAGCGGGGCTATTTTTAGCTTTTATTGGCTTCTATGGAGAGGAAATTCACGCTAGACTAAAGAAACAAAGGCGTTCATAATTTAATGCCGTTAAAATAAGTGAATGACAGGGAGTTAATAAATATGGTTACTGCTTGCGCTACCCCCCTTGGTGTCGTTGATTTGATGAAGCTTTATGGTCGCATTCATTTTACTTGGAATTTACGCACAGACCATTTAGCTTGGAATGGTCCCATTCATAAACTTTTTGACTCCGACATTCCCCTTTCAAGCGGCAGCAGCTTTCTGAGTCGCCTTAGTCCTGAAAGTTTTTGGCAACGTTTTATGGCTATTGATAAGCGCGAAAAAAAGAAAGACTCCCTTAAAGAGGGGCACCTTAAAGGTAAAATTGTTGAAAACTACGAGGCCCATTACACAGTAACTTTACCCAATCAACTGAAATGCCATATTATCGAAGAAGGTATTCTGATAAAAACATCGAAGAATTTTCCAGAACGCCTTGAAGGTACGATTCGTGTGGTTGAAAAAAACACCACGACCACCCAAACTATCATTCAAAATTTAAGCGGCTATGATCAACTCACTGGATTTCCATCACAAGAAGTCGTGTATGAGGCACTTGCGTGCCTTCTGACTCAGACAAAAGGAGAAGGAGCTCCTGGCGGTTATTTAACCTTTTGCATTGATAAGCTATCTTTGATTTATTTTTTACATGGCTTAAATGCTATGCGGGATACTCTCCTTAATGTTGCGAATACCTTAAATAAATTCATACGTTTCAACGATGTTATCGGGCGAACAAGCGGCTGTACTTTTGGCGTTGCCATTAAAGATGCAGATGAATGGGGGGTTTTTAAATCAGCAGATCGCCTTGCAAATGCTTGTAGCAAAATATCCATAGACACACTCACTGAGAAATTTTCCCCACTGGTATCAGTTGGAGGCGCTTCTTTTAGGGATGATATCGAGCCCTTATCTATTATTAAGCAAGCAGAACAAAGTCTTTTTGATATGCAAAATATCAGAGGGGCTGAAACTGCCTTAAACAGTACTCAAAAAAGTCAATCCAATATTAAACGCCCCTCAATAAAAAAAGCTGGTAAACGCCGTATTGCCGATGATAAAATGAATCGTAAGCAAAAAGGATCCCATGCACAAAATAAGGAAAAAAGCGCGTGATGACTATCAAAACACCTTTTATGGGCCAAAATATTATAAATCAAAAAAAGACATTTCAATTCATCAAGAAAACTATTTTTCTCTTTTCTCTTTTTAGTGTAACTGTTCCAAGCATTATAGATGCAGCCCCTTACTCAATGCGCACCATTCCTGAAAATGGCTTGAACGTAAACTGGCCTGTATTAAAACAAAATCAATATTTCTCCTATAAGGGACGCAATGCCCACGTTGTAACACTGAAATCTATTATATCTTTCAATTGTCAGCATATTATGGATCGTTATGATGAGGACCCCTATGATGTTTTAGAAGAACTAGAACTTCTTATTTTGGTTCAGCTGGCTTTACTTGGTGTTGATATACGTTCCATTCAACCAGAAGTACGTGCAGATATTGCAAAAGCTGAAATATCAAAACGTTTACGTCAATTTGGCCGTATCAAAGAAACTAAGGGGCTTCTTAAACTCCATACAATTGTTCCTTCCATTGCTGCTCTCTGTCATGTCGCAGAAGAGCAAACAACAGATATGTTAAAGCAAAAATTTCATGTAAATCAGCAATGGGACCTTCACAAGGTTGATCCAAACCCAGCAAGTGATAAAGATAAAGAATATAAATTTAATGATGATGACGACGATGATAGCGAAGATGGTGATTTTGATTATTAAAGAATTAATTTTTTCCTGGTTTTTAGGGGGTAGTCACGTTATTTATAAAACAACTAAAATATTAAAGGGACGACCACCTTGCCTAAATTAAAAAATAACGATCTTTATTTTCTTCCCCTTGGTGGGGCGGGTGAAATTGGGATGAACCTTAACCTTTACCACTATAATGGAAAATGGTTAATGGTTGACCTTGGCGTTTCCTTCGAACGCACCCTTGGTATGGATGTAATTATGCCAGATCCTTCTTTTATCGAAGAGCGTAAAAAAGATCTTTTGGGCCTTGTTATCACACACGGTCACGAAGATCATATTGGCGCTATCCCTTATATTTGGCATTTGCTGCGTTGTCCTATTTACGCAACGCCTTTTACGGCTTTTTTAATTCGTGGTAAACTCCGCGAAGCAGGCCTTCTTTCCCAAGCACAAATCATCGAAATTGATCCAGGAGACGATGTAATACTTGGTGATTTTGATGTGACTTTTATTCCCATTACCCACTCTATTCCCGAAGCCAATGCTTTACGTATATCAACACCAGCTGGTGTTATTGTTCATACAGGGGACTGGAAGCTTGATACAGACCCTCGTATTGGAGCAGCCACTGATGTTGACTTATTGAAAAGTATTGGTAATGAAAAGCCCTTGGCGCTTATTTGTGATTCCACCAATATTTTCTCTGAAGGCCGCTCAGGATCCGAGGGAGAAGTCAAAGATAGCCTTATTGAGCTTATCAAAGGTCAGAAAAAACGTGTTATTGTTGCATGTTTTGCCAGTAATGTTGCGAGATTACAAACCTGTCTTGAAGCCGCCGAAGAAACTGGACGCAAAATAGTTCTCGCTGGCCGTTCCCTCTGGAATATGTCCGATGCAGCTGTGCACAGTGGATATTTTCAATCCAATAAAAACTTCTTAAAGGATGCTCAATTTCGCAACCTAGATCGCCATAAGGTTTTGCTTGTGTGTACGGGGTCACAGGGAGAATCCCGTGCGGCTCTTTCGCGTATTGCAAATGGTACCCACCCAAAAATTAAGTTAGAAGCTGGTGACACCGTCATTTATTCTTCACGGGAAATTCCTGGGAATGAAGCGGCCATTCATCAGGGCCAAGAAAGTCTTTTGGACCAAGGTATTAATGTTATTACAGATTATGATGATATGACCCATGTATCAGGTCATCCCAATCAAGATGAATTAAAAGATATGTACGATTGGGTCAAACCTCAAATTTTGATTCCTGTTCATGGTGAACGCGCGCATCTACGTGAACATATGGCCTTTGGTTTAGCGCATGGCATTCCCCGTGCTCTCGCACCTCGCAATGGCATGCTTATTAATTTATCCATTAAAGGGGGGCCCGTTGCCGAAGGGACCGTTGAGCATGGTCGACTTGCCGTTGATGGCACTGCCATCGTTCATGTTAAAGGGGAACATATTAAAAATCGTGAGAAACTTGCTAGTAACGGTGCTATTTTTATAACCCTTGTTTTTAATAAAAAAAACAATGTATTAATCCCCATTGATATCACTATCGTGGGGTTACCTGATATTGGCCAAAAAGGGTCTCTATTATCTGATTTACAATATATTGTTCAAGAAGATGTTAATACGATCACATCTAAAAAACCAAAGGATGATGATTACCTTCAAGAGAGACTCGAACAAAGCGTTAAAAAGTTTATCAATGGTATTCTTGCTAAGAAACCTATAGTTTCCATCCATATTGTTAGGCATAGCTAATTATTTTTACGTTTACACTTTGTTGTTGCGCTCCTTGGCTATAAATATAGCCGTCGTCCCTTACGCCTAGTGTAAACAAAAAACTAGTCACCTATAAAACTTTAATTTTTCACTATTTTCTTGAATATAAAGGGGATTTTCCGATATGGTGAAAGAAACCTTTATTTTTCAGAAAGATACTCATGCGTGAAATTGTCCTCGATACTGAAACAACGGGCTTGGACCCTAATCTCGGACATCGAATTGTTGAAATTGGGTGTATCGAACTTAAAAATCATATCGCCACTGGTGAAAAATTTCACGTTTATGTAAATCCAAGGCGTGATATGACCGAAGAAGCCTTTAATATTCATGGTCTTAGCACTGAATTTTTAAAAGAACATCCCCCCTTTGAAGATCACATTGATTCTTTCCTTGAGTTCATCAAAAAAGATCGTTTAATCATTCATAACGCCCGTTTTGACATGAAATTTCTTAATGCAGAATTAGAATGGGCAAATCGAAAGCCTCTTCCTTTCACCCAAGCCCTTGATACGTTGCGTATGGCCCGTGAAAAATTTCCAGGATCCCCCGCAAGTTTAGATGCTCTGTGTAAGCGTTTTAAAATTGATAACTCGAACCGAACTTTGCACGGGGCTCTTTTGGACTCTGAACTTTTAGCGGAAGTTTACCTTGAGCTTATTGGGGGGGCTCAACCTGATTTTATATCATCCTCATCAAAGGAACGAGACCTTAAGAAAAAAGATCTTACAACAGTCATAGAACGCCAATTGCGCAAAGCCCGTGAATTTAAACTCACCGATGATGAAATTGCTCAACATAAACTTCTCCTAGAAAAATTGAAAGATCCTATTTGGGACAAAAAAAAATCTTAACTTTATATTTCTTAAAAAGGTGATTAATGACTGTAAATCCTTCTATGGTAGAGATCCCAGACTCACTTGGCACCCCTCCTCGAGCCCCCACTTCTTTTTGGCAACGTAATTCTGTTCGAGAGAACATCTGTGGAATTTTCTGGAAATTAACGGCCTGTGTTGGCTTTGCTTTGGTAAATTCCTTTGTACGTTACCTTACTGGTGGCGCAGGCGGTATTGAAAACCCTCTGACTCCTGGTGTCGTGGTTCTTTTTCAGAATATTTTTGGGTGCCTTATCATGCTACCTTTTGTCTTAAAAAATGGATTTAGCAGCCTTAAAACACAGCACCCCCTGATCCATGGAATCCGCATTATTGCAGCTGTTTTTGGCATTATCAGCCTTTATACAGCCTTCTCAAAGATGCCCATGACCCAAGTGGTTGCTCTTCAGTTTACGGGGCCTATTTTCACGGTTATTGGGGCAAAACTTTATCTGAGTGAACACGTTGGTAAGCTGCGATTATTGGGGATATTTCTTGGTATGGTTGGAGCCTTTGTCCTGACCCGACCTGATAAAGCTTTAACCTCAGGCCAGCTTGATATGGACCAATTGGTTGTTTTTCTTCCTCTTATTTCAGCCGCCCTTTTTGTGGTGGCAAAACTTTCCGTTAGAAAGCTTGGAAAAGCTGGTGAAAAACCACAACTTTTAGCCCTCTATTTACTTTTTTTTATGATCCCTGTGAGTGCCATATACGCGGCATCAACCTGGGTTACGCCCACCAATAACCAGCTCCTTATGATGATTGCCCTTGGGGGAAGCGGGTGCCTTGCCCATTATGCAACGGCAAAAGCTTATGCCCACGCCGAAGTTCTTTTTCTCACCCCCTTTGGTTTTACGCGTCTGATATTGACAAGTATTTTAGGGTTTACCCTTTTTGGCGAGTTCCCCAAAAATGAAGGGCTTATCTTTGCCGTTCTTTTTATTATCACCAGCGTCATGGTCATCACCTGGGGTGAAGTTCGACTTAAAAACAAGACAAAACCAACATGATGTTTTAATGAGACTCTTATGTGAATTTGCATTAAACTAGCCCTATGCAAAAAAATACTTTCCCCACTTCATTAGTTTTTAAAGATACCTCCTGTCACATTGAAGGTATCCCTCTTTTTCAACCCCTATCCTTAACGGTAAATTCAGGGCAATGCCTTTTAATTTCTGGTGAAAATGGCATTGGAAAAACAACTCTTTTGCGTTCTATACAAGGTCTTTCCCAGGATTTTTCAGGGCAAATAAAACAGTCACAAAACAGTATCTTTATTCAATCAAAGCGCCCTTTTGAAGCAGAAAGAACAGTCCTGAAAAATCTTCAATTTTGGCAATCTTATTATGGTAAAAAAAACAATTTTACCTTAAAAATGTTATTGAAGGATTGGTATCTCACTTTCCTCAAGGATGTCCCTTTTAAAAAATTATCAGAAGGTCAGCAGCAACGCCTTAATCTTGCACGGCTCTCTTTGGCTCATTCTGATTTATGGCTTTTAGACGAACCTTTTTCTTTTTTGGATGCAAAGAATTGCAAGCTACTTTGGAGCCATATTGAAAACCACCTAAACAACGGGGGAATTTGCTGTCTTGTTCATCACCATTTTGAAATTGAGTCTCTTTTTTCAAAAAACCTCAAAACGCGCATGGTTTTCAAAAAGTTAAACCATTTTCCAGTTTTTCAAAAAAGGGTTGCACTATGACCTCCATAAGGAAAAATGGTCTATCATTTTTGCATTTATTTTTTCTTTTTCTAAGGAAAGATACGAGACACTTATGGGCTTCAACCCACGTTATTCTTGTTCCTCTCTTTATTTTTGCCCTAGTTCTTTTTTTATTTTCATTTTTAAGTGCAGGATATATGGAGACTCAAAAGACGACACAATCCTTTTCTCTTTTTATTATATTTCTCTTCATGGGCTTATCCAATGGATCCAAACACCTTATCTTAGAGGATGAAAATTCTGGTTTTTTGGATGAGATCATTGGAAGAGCAAAAAATATAACACCTTATATTGTATCAAAAATAGTTTTATACAGTCTGCCTTGGATTATATCGGCAACAGTCCTTTGGGGTTTTTTTGATGTTATGAGCATAAGAAATTTTCTCATTTTTATAAGTCTTGTCGTCCCCTTAACGTCTTTATTACTAACGGTTGAAGCTCTTTCATTAAGGGGGACACAGACAGTTGGAATTGGCCTTATTGTCATATCACCCCTTATCCTCCCACTTTTTATTATATCCATATGGACACTTGAAAATGCCGCAAAAAACCAAGGCATCATAGCCCTTGGTCTGAGTGGTTTTATTCTAACTTTATTAAGCCTTTTTGTGATCCAAAAACTCATTAAACAGATCTAGAAATTATCAAATTCTTCATCGAATACATCTCTTTTTCCACCATCTTTTTCATTTAACCATTTATCGGAAATGGTGAATTTGTTTTCTTTTCCTCCAAAAAAATGTTTCAAAATACCAGGGGTTAAAACACTTAAGGGATTGGAGGTAATTTTTGGGTTTGTTGTTGTCCCACCAACACCAAAGGCAACGGAAAAAAGGCTTCCATTTTGGCCACCTGTGATCAAAGGTCCCACTATAGGAATATGAGAGATAGCCGTATTGAGTCCCCTCATTGGAATAATTGATCCTTTAATATTGATAGATTTAGAGCGTGCCTTTTCGATGAACCCAGATAAATTCACACCCAATGCCATTCCATAGGCACGCAACCCATGGATTTCAAAATAAGTATCTGAAATACCAAAACGCATTTTTAAAGTCGCCATTTTAATACCGTTTCCAGGTGTTAGTTCCGCTCCTCCCGAAGGAATTAATGCCAAAAGCCTTGTTATAAAAGGTGTATCTAACAAAGAAAAAGAACGCATACGAACCTTACCGATCCATGTTTTTTTCTGAAAACGCTGGTCATTAAAAGCAATTATTTTAAGCTGTCCACCTCTAATATTTTTAAAAATATCAAGTGCCCTCAGAAAAGCCCCCCCCTGTTCCGTTTGTAGACGCAATTTGCGCATACCTTTATTTGGTCCAGTTACCTGATTATGAATTTCTGCAAAAATATCACGATTTCCCCCAACGCCTTCTTCTGTTTGTCCTCGAAACTGCAAGAGCTTAATGGCACTATTTTCAAAATGCACATCAAGGTAAGGATTTACAATCCCCAGTGGTGAATTTACAGTAATTCTTTTTGCTTTAAATACCAAATGCAATGGCATAGATTTAATTTTCTCACTCACCAGGCCAGAGTTAGACAAATCTGTCTCAAAATATGTTTTTAAATTTACATCTTCACCTTGAATATCCAGAACCTGAGAGCCGTATTTATTGGGCCAGAACGTCAAATTTAGAATGGGTTTACCATGGTGTTTTGCCCGCACATCAAAACCATCAACAATTGTTTTAGGGCTGTTATTTTTATCTTTAAACCCAGATATTAGAATTTTCCATCCATTTTTATCTTCATAAGAAAGAGGGGAAAATGAAAGAAGCTTTCCTTCATTAAATCTGCCTTCAAAACGCAAAGAACCAGGAATATTCCGTTGTTTTTTCATGATCAATGTATTGATAGCGACATTTTTCAAATCAGAAATCATCACCAAAGACCCAGGTTTTTTTTTATGTTGCTCGTAGGTGATAGTCGTTTGTGCACTACCTTTAAAAAGGGCGCTGATACCTTTTTTATAATCTTCTAAAAAGTCATTGGAAAGAAATGTTTTTGCAGATATTTTCAAAAGTTCTTTTTTAAAGTTTTGATGAACGGATATCTTTGAAATCTGTTTATTTACAAGTCCATGGGCCATAACTTGAATGCCATCAGGAGTTAAATCAATACCTATGTCGCCCTTTGTGAGATTTAAGTTAAGATTCACTATATTACCAAGGCCTGCTTTTGCCACTGTTCCCTTAAAATAAGTTTGAATAGCACTAGAATCAAAAGGGCTTGATAGGGGGAAACTCATTTTGAAGTTTCCAGATAAGCGTCCACGGGCAAGCATTGGATCCAGACCAATATCCTTACCATAACTCAACGGAGGACGGTCAATAATAGAAAGGGCCCGACCTAAATCACCCACGATTTTAGCTTTAATATCAATGTGTGGCACAGGATCAGAAAATTTCCCGATGAAAACATGAGCATCCTTAAGTTGTAATCCATTATGATTGGCACTTTCAATTTTAATATCAAAATGCTCCTGATCATATATTGCCTTGGCTTTAATGTCAGTAATGGCTGGCATGGTTTTTTGATAGGTTAAAATGGTTTCAGTCAGGTTAATTTCACCGCCCAATTTCACGAGCTGAAAAAAAGGCCCCTTTCCCGAAAAATCTAATATACTTTCTAAAACAAATGCTGCTTTGGGAACTTTGCCCTTTTGAATGTTTTCAGTAATCCATTCACGGGGATCAGGAGCCGCCTTTCGAGGCCAAAGTTTAGGGACATCTTGGAAGGTAAGGTTTTCGACAAATACAGATACCGTTGATGAAATTCTATCTGTTTCTGAGTCAATGTCCCCTGTCATTTTCATATAAACGGGCACGCCATGAATGTCGGTTTTAAATGTTTTCACAGAAAGACGACTGTCTTTTAAAAGGGCGTTAAAAGTCACTTCAGGAAAAGAAAGGGGTTCTTTCCAAAGACAAGCATCACTTACCACAAGGCCAATGACGGAGAAAGTCACACGCCCTTCATGCTTTCTTGTTTTTAAAAAATAGTCGTAAACCAGCTTGACCTTTGAATCTTGAAAAAATATTTTGTCTAAAATATCAGATGAAAAAAAAGTCTTCACAGAGTGGCTATCAAAGCCCTGTGAATTAACTTTCAAAGTTAAAATATTTTTTACAAAAGGATAGGAAATTTCTAAGGTCACAAGTCCACTATCCTGGGTGTTTTCAACATTAATATTTCCAAAAAGTTTTTCTGAGTCCTGCGCTAGATTCCCTGAAATATCAAAAGTAGTTCTTTGATTTTTCTGTATTAAAGACACTTTACAATCCAAAAGGTCCATTTTTTTCAAATGCACAACAGAACGCAAAACTTTATTTATGGATTTAAAATTAATATCAAGTTTTTCTTTTTGTCCCTCAGTTTCAATGGACTTAAAGAATGATTTATTGACCGTGGTGATCGCGCCTTGAACACTCACATGAGACGGCACCCCTTTTGTATGCCAAATAGAAGAGAAAGGATAAACAAGCTCAATGTTTTTTATATCAATAGCCCAAACAGGATGACCCGCCTTATTCTGTTTTTGCGCCGTAACTTTATGTGCCCGCAAAATAATAGGGTCATCAAGAGTCGGCCATATAACCTTAAGGGCATCATAGGTAAAATCATAAGATGTATGCTTTAAAATATTTTGAAGGTGGGGTTTTACAAATGTTAGATCCAAGGGGCCTTTGGATGTTTGAAACCCAACAACCAATACCAAGACAAAGAAAAAAGAAAGGGTTAAGGAGAACAATCCTGCAACAAAAAGAAAAAAGAGTTTCGAAAAGCGTTTAAGTATTTCGCGCAAAGGAGTATTCTTTCATCATGTAGTTCCTTAGAATACTAGCATAGCTGAACCCTAAAAGGAGAAAAAAATGCTTGAGGCTCATCAAGATATTCCTGGATTTAAAGATCTTAAAGCCCTTGATCAAAATGGCAATGACATTTCATTGGTGCAATTTCTGGGACAAAAACTTATTCTTTTTTTCTATCCTAAAGACAACACGCCTGGATGTACAATTGAATCTTGTGGATTCAGGGAAGTATCTGATGATTTTAAAGCTATAAACATCCAAATAATCGGCATTTCACGTGATTCCGTTCAAAAACATAAAAATTTTACAAAAAAACATAACCTCCCTTTTCCCTTGATCGCCGATACCGAAAGTATTTTTTGTGACGCTTTTGGTGTTATAAAAGAAAAAAATATGTTTGGAAAAAAATACTTAGGCATTGAGAGATCTACTTTTCTGCTGGATGAAAGAGGAGAAATTCAATACGTATGGTCCAAAGTAAAAATCATGGGGCACGTCACTGAAGCTTTAAAAATAAGCTCTTCTATATTTGTATAAAACCCTCTGTAAAGGGTTTTTTATAGTCGCTCCAAGAAGTTTCAGTCTAGGAGCGAAGGACCAACGTCTATAACTTATATAGGGTCCCTTCACATGTGAAGTGCATCTTTTTTTATTCATGCCCATATATTAAAAAAAATATGTTAGAAAAGAAGATATAGCTAATCATTTTTACGTTTACACTTTGTTGCTACGCTCCTTGACTATAAATATAGCCGTCGTTCCTTACGCCTCGTGTAAACAAAAAACTAATCAACTATACTATCTATAGGTGAAAAACGATGTTGAAAAAAAGTTACAACTGGATCATGGCTCATGCAGGCACGTCAAAGGCACGTTGGATGCTTGTTGCCGTTTCTTTCGCAGAAAGTTCTTTTTTCCCGCTGCCACCTGACCCTCTTTATATGGCAATGATTTTAGCGCGCGTTGAAGATGCGTGGAAACTCGCCTTTATTTGCACAGCGAGCTCTGTTATCGGGGGAATCCTGGGGTATTATATTGGCTATGCCCTTTATGAATCCGTTGGCGAATGGATTATCGAAACCTATCACATGCAAAGTGCCTTTGATAAGTTTCAAGATAGTTTTAATAAATGGGGATTTTGGATTATTGCTGCCAAAGGCTTAACTCCCATTCCTTATAAAGTAGTTACAATTTTTAGTGGCGTTGCAAAATTAGACATGGGTATTTTTTTGGCAGCCTCTGTTGTGGCACGCTCTTTTAGGTTCTACATGGTTGCGGCAGTTCTTCGTTATGCGGGACCGCAGCTTAGACTTTATATTGAAAAAAACCTTGGCCTAATCACCAGTGTTGTTTTAATCGTTATTCTTTTAGGTTTTGTTCTCCTTGCCTATATATAAAGAAGCTTCTATAATCAATAAGTACATTTAAGGCTTAAATATCAATGATTATCACCTGTCCCTCTTGTTCAAAACGTTATCTCGTTGAAGATTCTTCCATTGAGCCTTCTGGGCGCCAAGTTCAATGCGTTGCCTGCCAGCACAATTGGTTTTTTAAACCCGCGCCTGGTGCTAAGGAATTAGAGCAAGTTCACCTTGACCTCATTGGCATTGAGTCTTCTAAAGCGTCCCCAAAATCTGGTCTGAATCTTGGTTGGGTCTTGATGATAATTACGTTCATTTCCATTACTCTAGGGTTGGTTTTTGCCAGGCCTTATATCATGGAATTATGGCCCTCTACGCGCCAGGGTTATCAAATGGTGGGGCTTGGTCCAAAACCCACCCTTGAAGGACTAACTTTTGAAAATCTACGTCCCCTCATTGAAAAAACAAAATCAGGTCAGCGTCTCATGCTCACTGGGACCGTGGTGAACATAGGAACCGAAGTGCGTAACATGGCATCGCTGACTATTGTTGTTAAGGGGGACTGTGATAAAGCAACATGGTACGAAAAATTAATGACGCAGACTCTAAAATCTAAAGGCGCCCATCAGTGCAAGCTCGCCAAATGGGAGTATGCGCCATCAGAATCTAAGATATATCCTGGTGAACGTGTGGCGTTTGAAACCTCTTATCCAAGAAATATTGTTGGCGCTAAATCCATTCAGGTTCAATTTTAAGGTGTCAGCCTTCTAAAAAACAACGTTCCTAAAAATAATAAGACAAATACAAGAGCCCCTACTTGGTGTAAAACGGCAAGGTCATGTTGTACCATACTTAAAAGCGTCACAATACCCAAGCTTACTTGAACGAGAGACCATCCCAATAAAATAATGAGCCATTTTTTTTGAACCTCTGACTGAGACCCTTTGAAATCGCGCAATACATACAACCAAGCAAAGACAAATGTCAAAATTGCTAAGACTCGGTGGGTAAGCTGCACTGTCACAGGATTCATAATAAAATTCATGTACCAAGGGTCATGGTAAAAAGTTTCCGAAGGAACAAAGGAATCTCCCATCAAGGGAAACGTATTATATAAGAGCCCAGCTTTCATCCCAGCAACAAAAGATCCATAAATAATAGTCATTATAATAAGGACGAAAAAAAACATATTTAGGGGGACTTTTACATGCCGCCAAAAGTAAGATTTATAGTGAGGGTGACGCATTTTAAGAGTCGACCATAATAACAATGCTGCTGTTAAAAAAGCTAATAATAAATGGGCACAAAGACGATATGGGCTTACTTCTGGATCCTGACTGAGACCGCTTTTCACCATATACCA
>JAJRPZ010000066.1 GCA_024280495.1 Alphaproteobacteria bacterium | reverse complement strand
ATGAACTTAAGCCGGGTGATAGCATAAAGCCAAAAATCGAGGAAGCCCTTAAGGAAAGCCAATGGGTGATATTAGTTCCAACCTCCGAAGATAGAGGTAATAGTTGGGTATATAAAGAGATTGAAATAGCATATGAACAGGAAAAAGAGCGGTCCCGACCATTTATTATTCCACTCAAGATGAGGGAAGGGAAAATTCCTGACGTATTTAAGGAAAGAATGTGGGCCGATTTTTCAGATGACTACGAGTCTGGCCTTAAAAGCCTATTAAAAGGGATTATTCGGGTTCCTGAACATGTAGACGAAAAAGGTTTAACTTCTAACAAGGCTAATTCAGCCGACGCAAAAAACCGCGCGGCTGATTAGCAGTGTTATGTGCTAGCAAAATAGCTGTTTGAAGAAATAAATTTTATTCGAGGAGGAGAAAAATGAAGTGTGATAAATGTAGCTGTCAAATCGAGAGAAGCGGCGAAACGGAATATATGGGACAGATATTGTGTGAAGATTGTTATATGGATGTACTTTCTCCTGTGAAAACTTGTGATCCTTGGGCTGTTTATACTGCAAAATCAATGACTGATAATGGTTCTACCTTAACAAAAATGCAAGAAAATATTTTGGGTGTACTAAAAGAAACAGGTGGTATCGAACTAGAACTTTTGACAAAAAAAATTGGTATAAAGTTGAGTGATTTACAGCGGGAAATCGCCACATTAAGGCACATGGAAAAAATAAGAGCAACCATGAAAGGTGATAAAAAAGTTTTTTGTTTATGGTAATGAATGTGAACAATAATATTTAAAAAATTCAAGGTCTTCATATGAACGAAAAAAAGTTTGACCCCAAAAAATTGCATAAGTTGAATAATCCCCAAAGATTGGAAGACATCCCTCCTGATTATGTTTGGGACAAATTGAGCATAGAAAAAACAGACGTACTTGTTGAAATAGGTGCAGGAACGGCATTTTTCAGTATTGCATTTCTCCAGCATGCAAAACCTTCAAAAATTTACGCTTGTGATGTATCGGAAATAATGATCGACTGGATAGAGGCAAATGTTGTTCCAAAGCATCCTAATATAATTCCTGTGAAAACTGAAGAAGATTCCATACCACTTGATGATGAAATCGCAGACTTAGTGTTTATGATCAACCTTCATCATGAAATAGACAATCCAACTCTGATACTTGAAGAGTCGTATAGGATATTGAAACCTAGGGGAAATATTTTTATTGTTGATTGGAAAAAGAAAGATATGGATGAAGGACCTCCAATGCAAATCAGATGCTTGCCTGAGCAAGTCAATAAACAAATGGTGAATTCTGGATTTAAACATGTAAAAATTATTAATAAATTACCAAAGCATTTTTTAGTAGTAGGGAAAAAAGAACATCAATGCACATAACAATCGGCTGCAAGGGACGGCAAACAGCACAGCGGTTTTCTCAAGTCAGTGCTCCGCATAAAGTCTGGTGGTAATTCGTAGTTGATTGCCCCGCATTGTTTGCCGCCCCTGAGCCGCAGCGTTCGGCAGGAGGAAAGTTTAATATGAGAATTCTAATAGCAGAAGATGATGCTGCCCTTCAAGGAATAGCCGGAAAGTTAATGAGGCGCTGGGGATTTGATTTTGACATTGCTGCTAACGGCCAGGAAGCTGTTGAACAAGCTCAAATGCATGAAGGCGAATATGACCTGTGCCTTATGGATATCGACATGCCCATAATGAATGGTTTTGAAGCAACAAAAATCATCCGCCGCAATTTGAATTACTTTCCCATTATGGCATTAACGGGTAACTTAAGAGCCAAAGAAGTATATTTGGCAATAGGAATGGATGATTATTTAGAAAAACCTTATTCCATTGACAATCTTTATCAAAAAATTAATGAATTAACAGTAAAGTTTTACAAGTTTAAAATTAACGGTAAAGATATTTTTATCAAAAAGGAGATGCCGATGGATCAGCAGCACGCACAGGAATTGAGGGAACTCGCAAAAAAGAACTTGCGTAGAGTCAAATTTTTTGACGGCCCAGGAAGTTCCTTAATCGTCCATAAGAATGTTACAAATAAGATATCACATGACTTTAATGTGAAAAGACAATTGATGGCGACATTCATCAATCGAGACCCAGACAAGCCGACTCGTTGTGAACTATACAAAGAGAGCAATTACCTTATGCCTCAAACATATATTACAGAAGAGGAAAGTAACAATTTAATACAATCGGAAGATGCGGAATTAGAAAAATACCCAGAACCAGCTTTTAAACGTATTGAGGATGAGTAATAGAAAACCAGATTTATTTAATTCCTCGCCATCAATGAATCAAACGGCATAAATCGCCGAACAAAACGCTTAACCAGAAAAAAAGGGGCGCGGTTTTTCGGAGTATTTTTCAAGCTGGGTGTTTACGCAGTCAGCTACAAATCCCAGTCACCCCATTTTTTCTGGTTAGCTTGGCGTTCGGCTGGAGGTAATTTCACTATGAGAATTTTAATAGCAGAAGATGATGCGATCCTCCAGTTGATGGCTGGAAGGTTAATGGGGCGATGGGGATTTGAATTTGACATGGCTTCGAATGGCCAGGAGGCTGTTGATCAAGCCCAAAGAAATGAAGGAAAATACGATCTTTGCCTGATGGATATTGACATGCCCATAATGAATGGTTTGGAAGCCACAAAAATCATCCGCCAAAACTTGAAATATTTCCCCATTATGGCATTAACGGGTAATTTAAGGGCCAAAGAAGCATATTTGGCAATAGGAATGGATGATTTTTTAGAAAAACCTTATTCCATTGACAATCTCTATCAAAAAATTAATATGCTTATAAACTATTTTCAGCCGATATTAATTATGTTATAATGAACTCAAATATTTAAGCAAGGAGTTCATAATGAAAACACCAAGAATAAGTTTGTTGGAATGGCAAAGGCGTTTCGGCTCT
>JAJRPZ010000065.1 GCA_024280495.1 Alphaproteobacteria bacterium | reverse complement strand
ACTATTTGATATTAGTAAAATAACAAAAGATTTGAATGTATTTAATGGTCTTGGATACGAATATGAAGCAATAAATAAATTTGAAAAATATTTTGGTCGAGTCATTATTGAATTTAAGAACAAATCTCAAAATATGGTTCGTAGAGCAGATAGCGTCATAAATAATTGTAAAATTCTGCAAATATTGGAAGACACTTTCGATAATGATATTTTTCCAGGGTATGAAAGAGTAAATATTTCATGGATGGAATTGAAAAGAGTGATTGATAGAGGAACATGGAAAACGGCATTAGAAAATCAAAAAGGAGTATATTTGATTACAGATAAGGGGACTGGAAAAATGTATGTGGGGTCTGCTTATGGGGAAAATATGATATATGGTCGCTGGTCTGCATACCTTAAAAACGGGCATGGAGGAAATGAGGGATTAAAAGATCTGAAGCTGGATTATATTCAAGATAATTTTCATTACTCTATTCTTGATATTTATAAGTCGACTGTTGAAGATGAAGTTATTATAAAGAGGGAATCTTGGTGGAAGGAAACACTTCTTACAAGAAAGTTCGGATATAATCGAAATTAAGAGACTGTTTCCACTGCTGAAATCTGCATCTCACCATGGAATGCACACATCTTTAAAAGAAACACACTTGTCGGTCAAAGACTTCTGCTCCTGATCAAGACCTTACAACACGCCCCCTCTCCCCTACTCCGCCTTGCCTCTAAAAATCAGAAACGTCACATTAAGATAATTTAGTTCTTTTTTATCTTTTGAAATCAGACCGTTTAATGCTGTGATTTTTAGGGCGATTTCGATGCCATTAACCGTTTTCTTTAGCCAGAGCGGCGCGTGTTTTGAAAGCTTATCGCTTTCTTCAGCTGTGGGCGAAGGTGCAGGAAAGTGATTAGAAAATTTTAAGGCTACGGGTAAAAAGTCAAAAGAGAATTCGTTACCATCTTTATCGCGCAGCATCAAAATATTTTGGTACAGCGCAATATAGAAATTATTTTGTCCCTTTACAGCCTTTTTAAGCATCTTAGGTAACTTTGCCTCTGACGTATAATGATGCAGAGCAATAGGCCCCATCATCTCGTCATAATTTTTGATATTCTCAACGGCTTGAAACATGCTTTTACCATCTGTAGCAGTATAACGAAAAGCTAGACCGCTATCTACACTCCCAGAGCGCCCACGCCGCCCATATTTATAACCATTTTCAGCCCCCAGAGCTTTTAATATTTTCTGATCGTCCGTGACATCAATTTTTTTAAACCAAGCCGATTTGGAGTTTTTAAACCACGGCTTAAGGGGTTTTAATCCATCATGATCATCAAGATAGCGCACGATAGAAAAAACCCGTGCTTGGTCATCTGTAGAGAGGTCTTTTTTGCGCTCTTTTGCTTTAACAAGAACCTTATTTTTTAAAAAACCGCGATCTTCTAACAGCTGCGTAAGAATGTTTTGCTGATGCTTATTCGAAAGCCCTGTTGCCCCCCAAAAACCAAAAGAACTGACAAAGAAAAAGAAAGCCAGCCAAGCAGGAATGACGCGCAAGTCAGCCTTTTCACGGTACACAATAAAATAAAGCGACACAGTCAGCAGCCAAATACCAGCCGCCGTTAGATTATAGCGATCAAACGTCACCCCATATTGAGCAATACGCTGATAAACCGCCAAAAACATCAGCGCTAAAGGCACGAGCAACAGCCAGAACCAATATCGCCAAAAAAAGGAGACGAGTCTCCCCCCTGTCTTGCGTGAAGGCCACGCCATTGTTGCCGTCAATGTGCCAATCGCACCATAAGCCAGTACCATCCAGCCAAGTTGTCCCTTTGGCATGTTCATCGTAAACAGGATTTTGAGGCTATAACCATAAAGAATAACAGTATAAAATAGCAATAATGGTACAAGAATATATTTAATAATCGTGGCGACTGCGCCAGAGGTAAAATCATACACGCCGCCTTCTTCCACTTGCAGCGTAAAGTCTTTACCAATCAAAGACAGCCAGTAAATAGGCGCAATCACGCCCATCGCAATGACATTAAAAAACGAGAAAAATTGGCGACCTACCCGCCCACCAAACAGATAATCAAGTGTGCCAAGGATAAGGGAAAAACCAGCCATTAGGAGTAAACCAACAATAATGGCAAACCCTGCGGCAAGCCACAAATTATGATTAAACAGCCAATAAGCGGCGTTATCTGTTTTTGCTTTTGTGTAAGCGGCAGTGGCCACCATTACCACGCTAGTAGCGAGTAGAAGAAAAACATTGGTTGAAAAAAACGAGGAAAAAAAGGTTAAAGCCGCGATTATGCCCAGCCCTATACCCAAAACTATCTTTTGAGAACGTTTGCTACAGCTGCGGCTTTCACACCATAATATGAGACTGACAGACCAAAAAAATCCTATGCCCAAAAAAAAGGCTAGAGCCTTTTGAATATTATCTGGAAAAGGTAATAACTTATTAATAACCCAAATCATGTGCAGAGAGAATATTAAAGCAAGGTTTAACGGCACAAAAAAACGTGTTAGAACACTATATCCTTCAAAAGCATGAAGTGCCTGTGAAAGCCGATTGTCTGCTTGCTGTTCTTGATCTGCCACGGGGTTTCACTTTCTATTATTGCTCGTCATAGCGTTTTAAAATGGTATGGGCTTGCGCGGCCACAGAATCAGCAATTGCGGCATGGCCTTCAGCCGTCGGATGAAATGCGCCGCTATATGTGCCAGCCAACAAAACTTGCAACCATGATAGTTTTTTATTACGGAAAATACGCTTTACAATATTGCCAGCGGCTTGATAATGCACAGCTAAGTAAGCATCATTAGGAGTGCGAAACCAGCGTTGCCGTGAAGCATAGGCACGGAAATCAGCAGGGTTAAAACTGCTCCAGCGGCCATTGGCATAAAGCGGGAAGCTCATATTTTCTTCATCGACATAACGACCATTTGAATTGGTGGCACAAAAACCATGGCCTTTAAAACTTTGTCTATGTTCATCAACATAAGTCCAGCCATGACTGCGTGCAGAACGTGCCATCACGCGATCCAATTCATTGCCAAAGTCTTCCCCTTGCTTCAGTTTTTTCGTATCAAGGTTAAAGGCAGGGTGAAGCGAGAGACCGCCTGTATCGTTATTACAAATACTTACGCCATCTTCTTGGAAAGACATACTTGGGTAAGCTGT
>JAJRPZ010000064.1 GCA_024280495.1 Alphaproteobacteria bacterium | reverse complement strand
TGGATGTTTTGAAAGAACAAACAAGAACTTTTATGAAAGAGGGCACCATAAAAAAAGGGGCTGATCTAAGCCGATTTGTGGTTGAGCCTCCAAAGGATCCAGAACATGGCGACCTCGCCACAAACATTGCCATGGTTTTATGCAAAGAGGCTGGCATGCCGCCACGTACCCTTGCGGAAATTTATAAAGAAAAATTAGAAGCACACCCTGATATTACTTCCATTGAGATTGCGGGACCTGGATTTTTAAATATTCGTCTTCAGTCTTCTGTGTGGCACCGAGAGCTTAAAACCGTTCTGTCCTCTGGCACGAATATAGGCAAGAGCACCATGGGTCATAACGACAAAGGGGTACCTCAAAAGGTCAATATTGAATATGTATCAACCAATCCAACGGGCCCCCTTCATATTGGGCACTGTCGTGTGGCTGTCGTGGGAGATATTCTAGCAAATCTCATGGAAAAAGTAGGGCATGAAGTGACACGCGAGTACTACATAAATGATGCTGGTGGGCAGGCTAATGATCTTTCTCGATCTACCTATAAACGTTATTTACAAGCTTTGGGTCATGGCATTGATGATCTCGGCTCTTATGGTGGTGATTATTTAATTCCCGTTGGGGAAAGCCTGGCTAAAAAAGTTGGCACTAAATACGAAGGTAAAGATGAAAGCATCTGGCTTGCGGATATTAGGGCCTATGCCATTGATGCTATGATGGCCTTAATTAAGCGTGATCTTGCGACTTTGAACATCCATCAAGATGTTTTTTCGTCGGAATTGACCCTTGTCAAAGCAGGTAAAGTCAATGAAGCCATTGCTGATTTGCAAGCAAAAAACCTCATTTATGAAGGGGTGCTTGAGCAACCCAAAGGCAAGAAAATTGATGACTGGGAACCCCGTGTTCAAACGCTTTTTAAGTCCGAACAATTTGGTGATGACGTCGATCGTGCCGTTAAAAAATCCGATGGATCTTGGACTTATTTCGCAAGTGATATGGCCTATCATCTCGATAAACTTCAGCGTGGAGCTCCAAAACTTATCAATGTTTGGGGGGCCGACCACGGTGGCTACGTAAAACGTCTAACGGCTGCAACA
This sequence comes from Alphaproteobacteria bacterium, assembly GCA_024280495.1. GTDB lineage: Bacteria > Pseudomonadota > Alphaproteobacteria > Caedimonadales > UBA9215 > UBA9215. The sequence goes on along the minus strand of JAJRPZ010000064.1, from coordinate 2,110 downwards.
AAAGCTTTAAGTGATAATAAAGCCGAGGTCCATTGTATCCTTTGCCAAATGGTTCGGTTTATGCAAAATGGCGTTGCCCTTAAAATGTCAAAACGAGATGGTAATTTTATTACCGTCCATGAAGCTATTTCAAAAGTCGGATTGGATGCCATGCGTTTTTTGATGGTATCTCGCAAAAATGATGCCTTCCTTGATTTTGATTTTGAAAAAGCCGTTGAACAAAGTAAAGACAACCCTGTTTTTTATGTTCAATACGCCCACGCAAGGTGTCATTCTATTAAACGTCATGTCCAAAAAGCTTTTCCTGATATTGATGTTTCAGGTGCTTCTCTTTCAAAGATTGACTTTAGTCATATGAATGCGCCAGAATTTATCACTATGATTAGAAAACTTGCTGAATGGCAACGTATTATTGAAATGGCAGCTCGAACCAACGAACCACACCGTATTACTTATTATCTTGGTGAAGTGGCCGCAGAATTTCACGGCCTTTGGAATAAAGGAAAAGATAATCTGGATCTTCGTTTTATTGATACCGAGAATCAGAAGGTGACAGAAAAAAATATTGCCATTGTCCAAGCAGTTGCTACAGTTATCAAATCAGGATTAACCCTTTTAGGTGTTTCAGCACCCGAAAAGATGTAAAAAAATAGGAAATTCTCATGTCTAACCCCATCACTTCCCCTCAACGTCACAAAAAAAGGATAAAACAAGGGTCGTTTTTCTCTCTTCGTAAAAAAATAGCGATCATTTCCGTTATTTTTACGGGTGTTGTCATGGGAATTTGGACCATAAAAACACTAAATGCCCCCTTAAATGATATGAATATCCCCCTTCTAACAACTTTGGATATGAATCCACATTTATTTAAAGAAGCCCCTGGCCAGGAAGATATTATTATCTCCCCCCACAGCGATAAAGAATTTTATGCTGAATTAGATAGGGACCAGAAAAAAACACCCCCGGGGCAATTACGAATAAAAGAAGAGCGTCCCAGCAAACAAGTATCTCAAGAAGCTCTTTTAACGGAAAAATTTACAGAGAAAACGCCTATAATAGAAGAAATTTCAAAACCAGAAAAAATATCAAAAATAGAAACTATAAGCAGTCAAGAAAACATTTCCATTGTGGAAACACCAACAGCACTAACGGAAATAATGTCATACACACCTCAAAAAAATTCTCAGAAAGCAAAGAAATTCCGCAAAACTTTAGAAATGACTATCCAAGAAACAAAAAAAAAGATGAGGCATAAAACGACCTTAAATAAAAAAGTTTTTTTGAAAAAAATATCCCTTAAAAAAAAATCAAAGGGAAGTTATTGGATTCAGGTTGCCTCCCTTTCAACGGAAAATGCCGCTCTTATTGAAAGTAAGCGATTGCAACGTAAATCCAAAAAAGAGCTTAAATCTGAAAGCTTTCGCACGGTTCGTGTTGATCTTGGCAAGCCCAAGGGCGTAAAATATCGAGTCCACTTTGGTCCCTATGAGAGATCAACGGCCATTCAAAAATGTAAAAATCTTAAGGGTCAAGAGCGAATCAATTGCTTGGTGGTTAAAAATTAATGGATATTGAAATTTTTGAAATTCTAACTAATTTAGTTATTTATGGTGTGCCAGCAATTTTGGCCATCACGTTACATGAGGCTGCACATGGTTATGCAGCTCTTTTGAAAGGTGACACCACAGCAAAAGAACAAGGGCGCCTGTCCTTAAATCCCTTTCGTCATGTTGACCCTATGGGCACTTTTGTCCTGCCTACCATTTTGGTTTTTGTAAATTCTCCTTTTGTTTTTGGGTATGCTAAACCAGTTCCTGTCCGTTTTGACCGTCTCAGAAATCCCCGTCTTGATATGGTTTTTGTGGCCATTGCGGGACCAGCTACAAATATTTTACTGGCTTTTATCTCAGCAATACTTTTTCACTCCCTGGTATTTTTTCCCGCTATCATGACGCCATTGCTGGCAAAAGCCCTTTCTTTTTCTTTAAATATTAATGTGTTGCTGGCCGTTTTTAATATGCTGCCTCTCCCCCCCCTTGATGGAGGGCGGGTTGCCGTTGGTTTATTACCCGATATTTTGGCGCGCCCCCTTGCCAAGCTGGAACGTTGG
>JAJRPZ010000063.1 GCA_024280495.1 Alphaproteobacteria bacterium | reverse complement strand
TCCATTCGCCTTCGGCCTGTTTGATTTCTTTTTTATCTTCTGCTTCAAACAGGTCTTTGGCATTTTCTCGCCATGCGCCGTAATGATATTCATCAAACACCACGCAATCCCAATTGGTGCTGTGAACCCATTCATTTCTTGCTTTGATACCGCCAGCAGAATTTTTGCCGAGATAATCTTGAAATGATCCAAAACAGACAATGGGCTTATCCATATCCAGCTCTGTAAAATCTTGTCCCGTAGAACGAGAAAAAAACTGCCAACCTTCAAAATCAACATGGGAAAGCAAATCCTCTTCCCATGCACTTTGCACCGCTGGCTTAAAGGTAAGAACCAGTATCTTTTTCCAGCCCTTCTTTTTTGCAAGCTGATAGGTGGCAAAGGTTTTCCCAAAGCGCATTTTGGCATTCCACAAAAAATGCGGCGTTTGATCAGGGTTTTCCTGATTGTAACTCTTAAAATAAGTAATGGTTTTATTAACGGCAGCCTCTTGTTCAGGGCGCATTTTAAAATCAAGCGTACGATCAGATATATGTCCTTTGCCTTCTTTCAGGGCAAGTACAGCCGCCTTTACTTTATCGACATCACATTTGAACCATTCACCTTCAGGATTAAGTACGCCGTCTTTGCGGAGTAATCTGTGGACTTCATGGTCTGTAAAAGCACTGCCATCATTACGCATAGCAGGCGCAATCAGAGCTATTTTATAGGGCAATTCGCCAGGGCGTTTGGTTGGGTATTGTTGAGCAACCCTTTTTTCCACATCCACATTTGTGAATCCCACCTTTAATAATCCCTTATATTGTGGGTTTGTATCCTGATAGGCATAAATGGTTGGATTAGCCTCTGGGCGCGCTGGGAAAAACTCTTGGCTCATTTACAACTCCATCGGGCGGATCATAGATTCAATAAAGGCAATCTCGTCCTCTGTAAGTCCGTATTTTTTGTAAAGTTTTTCATCTGTCCAAACTTCGTTAAAGTCTTGCATGGGAACAAAAGAATAGACCTTACTGGTTGCGTGCTGAGTATTCTTTTTTAGTAAAACAAGGAATCTAAAAAACCTGGTTTTCATATAAGAAATTACATTCTTACATTTTTGGGGGCTATCGAAAGGTCCAATAGCTAAATAAGTTTCTGTACAGCAAGTATCAGGTTCACCAATAAATGGCTTGCCTATCACAAGATATGGGAAAGATCCTCTCTCTCCGTAAGCATATGAAATTAAAACCTTGTACTGATCTATAAGAGAAACATTTTGTTTTATTTCTTCTTTTTTTATAAACCCATTATTAGGGAATGCATATATTCTCAGGCTGTCTTGAATGTGTTTTTTAACAACTTTTGCGTTAGAAGGGATTCCAAAAGGCTTACGAGCGCTTATTATTTTGTAGAATGGCTTTTCTTTTAAATTCCTAACTTTGTGTAAAACATCAATTGCTTCGTTAAAGCGAATAAAGGAGTCATTGCCTTGTTCAAGAAGAGGACGTTTCATAACAGATTTTATGTCGTTGCGTATAGTTGTGACTTCACAAGTTGTATTAGCTCCTTTGTCCCACAAAAAATAACAAACTCCACCCGATATATCGACACCGGGGAAACATTCGTTAGAATCAAAATAATCTACTAATTTTGTTAATTTTGTATCATTCAGCATATCTTTTCTAAACTCATCCAATCCTTTCCCACCGGAAAACCAACGGGAAGGAATAATCATGGTCAAATAGCGTGGATTAAGCTTTTTAGCTTGTTGTACAAATTTGTGATAAATCGGCATTGCGCTCGCCTGCGCTCCACCATCGCCAAGCTGATATGGTGGATTTCCAACAATAACGTCAAATCTCATATTAAATATCTCCTTTGGGTTTTCTGTATGGATAAATTGGTATGCGTGCGTTTCCAAACTATCTTCTCTGTCATAGACTTCTTGGCTTGCCCCACAATATTGGCACTTACCGCTTTTCCAATTATGCTCTATTCTGCTGTGTAAAATATTGCCCTGTTCACCATCAAAAACTTCACAAATGGAATATTCCCCGTTGGCTATTTTTGAGCAGTAAACACTGCGCCGTGAAAGCAAAGATGTGAGTTCGGTAATGGCAAGGCCGTAAAGCTGGTTTTTGAAAATATGATTGATGCGCTCTTGCTGATCGGGAATTTCTTCTTCTAATCCCGTCATTAAACGCTTGGCAATTTCCCGCAAAAACACACCGGATTTGGAAACAGGGTCAAGAAATGTAACAGCCGTATCTTTCCAAATTTCCTCTGGCAATAAATCCAGCATTTCATTTGCCATTTTCGGTGGGGTAAAGACTTCATCATTGCTTAGATTGGCCAGGCAAGTCAGTACATCTGGATTATAATTTGTATCAAGCATGATCCTTCAACTCCAAAAAATGTATGACAGGAAAATCTTTTACTGGTGTAGGGATAAACGCTTCTTCTCCAAGATCAGAAAATAGAGTTCCTGCGCCCATCGGTTGATAAGCCAGCAAATTGGCTAAGATATAATCTCTTCTTTTTATCATGCTGCCGTTAACCGCAGACCATTCCGAAAAGACAATTGGGTCTTCCTTGCCGCAAACTGTTTTTAGAGTCAGAGCATCGCCCCACAAAATATTTCTACTTAAAATAAACCATGCGCTATCTCGGCACGCTTGCTTGCATTTATCTTTAAAAATTCGGGAGTATTTTTTATCAAAGATTTCAAATAATCTTTCGCGGCATTCCTGTACATTATCTTCCAGAATATCTATGCCATAAATGCTGGAAATAGCGGTGATAACGTATCTCTCAAATTCAAGCTGGCTTTTTTTATACCGGCTTTCAACGATCTCAAGTTTTCGGCGTAATATCTCGGCCAAAAAATTTCCGTTACCGCAGGCAGGTTCTAAAAAACGGGAATCTATGCGTTGGGTTTCTTGCTTTACTAAATCCAACATAGCATCGACTTCACGCTGGGAAGTAAATACTTCACCGTGATCCATGACACGTTTTTTTGTTTTGACCTGAGTCATATTTTTATTTCCCTGCCCACTTATCTACTTTTTGAAAGAACGTACAGACGATTTGTCATTTATCTTTAGGCCGTCGTATACCAGCTTTGTTATGAGCATCCGAAAGGGCGGAAGAGTCGCGGTCATTCGCGGCTTCATACTCAGCTACATACTCACGCATATATTCGCGCAAGACTTGTGCTGCGGGTTTGTCCTGTGCGCGGCAAATCTCAACGAATTTTTCGCGCAATTCATTTTGAACGCGAATACGAAAGCCAGAATCTTTTTTCATGGCGCTACGGTACACAATGGATGCACGGTTGTGTAGGGATTATTTTTCGCTTTTCCATATGTGTGGGTGCGGCCAACGGTTACGAGTGGTTTCAAGGGCGCGATAGCCCTTTGGTCGTGGTTCAGATTCGACAAGCTGGCGGCATCCAAACGGCGTACGGTTGGTTGATGGGATTATCAAGGGAGAGCAAAGTCTCCCTGATGCGGAATTGAACCCCAAGAGGTTTATCTCAATGAAGTTGCCCCTGTGGAGC
>JAJRPZ010000062.1 GCA_024280495.1 Alphaproteobacteria bacterium | reverse complement strand
TTTGAGTATATGTGTTTTTACCATGGGTCAAGTTGCCTGATGATATGCAGAACAAAAAAATCAAAGATAATAAAAAAGTTTTTTGCATTGAAATCATTGTTGGTACTCTTTCATTTTCAGGCTTTATTTTCAGACTCTTTTGAAACTCATCATAACTTTCGTTCATTTAGTCTGCAAGAGCAAGATCATTCTTGTGAAGAATTATAGTGGTCTTTTGGCCAGCGTCGATGAACCCAAAACCATTGATCTGGAATCTCCTTAATCCAATTTTCAATGTGCGTATTCATTTGGCATAAAAGAGCCGTTGTTTTTTCTGCAGAAGTCCCTGAATGAGGAACCTCTAAGGGAGGATAATAAATAACTTTGCATCTTACGCCCTTTTGGCGAATAACATGGAAAGGCAAAAGGGGGCAGTCGAATTTTAGGACCATGCGAGCAAAGGCTTTAGCCGTCATTGCGTTTTTCGTGAAAAAGGGAATGGATTCACCTTGATCCATTTTTTGATCACCCAGCATAGACACATGATTGCCTGCTTTGAGTTCTCGAATGATGTCTCTTGCTCCTGCATCACTTTTTGGAATGACTTTTCTTGCAACACGGCCATGGATCGTATTTACCATATAGCGAACAAGGGGATTGTTTAAAAATCGTGTGACTTGGGCTGTAACAAGCCCCCGTTTTTGAGCAACATGAGTGCCAACTTCCCAGTTGCCCATATGAGCAGAAAAAAGAAGCCCTGGCTTCCCATCATTAATAAGCTTATCGATATGTTCTATACCTTCAATAGTATAAGGGCTGTTAGGCCCAAAAGGATCTTGGCCAGGAAGGCGCGTATATTCAAAAGAAGTACGCCCTAAATTTTCCCACATTTTTTTAATGAGTTTTTTCTTTTGAGCCTCATTATAATCAAATCCAGCAAGCTCTAAATTTCGATAAATAATTTTATTTTTAGCTTTAATAAGAGGCCCAAGGGTGGAAAAAAGCCAACCACCAATGGCAGAGTTCCAGGAAAATGGAAAAAGAACACCGCATATGGGAATGATGAGAAAAAATGCTGCTTCAAAAGGATACCCAATATATTTTAAACAGCGTTTTAAAAAACGTTTCATTTTTCTACCTTTTTTATCTTTTTTACAAAAGGAGCCAATATATCCTTGAAAGCATCAGGGTTTTCAAATTCAAGGGTAATGCGCAAGGGGGTTATATGATTCTGAAACTTCTTTGGTAAACGGACCCAATCTTTTTCCGTTGTCACGAGATGTGCTTTTTCAGATTCAGCCCTTTGTTTTAAATGGTCAAGTTCTTCATTTGTATAAAAATGATGATCAGGAAAGGTAAATTTTTTCAAGACATTAAAATTCTCTTCAGAGAGCGTTGTAAAAAACTTATCAGGATGGGCAAGACCAGCAAAGGCCATAAGTTTCTTACCTTTTAATTTTCTTCTGTCTGAGTCGTTAATACTGATCACTGCACGAAAATGAGGTGTGTTTTTGGGCTTTGAATAAGAGGAGGACCTATCAAAATGAAAACGTGTTTTATCATTTGTTGAAATGGAGACAAAAGCATCAACCCTCTTAAGGGCATAATCTAGAGGTTCCCGTAATGGTCCTGCAGGTAAAAGTTTGAGGTTTCCAAAGCCTTTTTTTGCATCAATGACAGAAATTTTAAAGTCTTGATAAAGGCGGGGATGCTGTAACCCATCATCCATAAGAATAATATCAGCGCCATTTTTTGCGGCCAACATGGCTCCTTGGTAACGATTCCTTGAAATGTAAACAGGGTAATAATGTGCCATCATAAGAGGTTCATCTCCCACATCAAAGACAGAATGTTGAGACGGGTCAACAAATAAAGGACCTTGAAGGCGACCTCTATATCCCCGTGAAAGAATAGAGACGTTCATACCAAGGTCTTTAAAATATCGTGCAAAATAGAGGGTGGTTGGTGTTTTACCAGCTCCTCCTACGGTAAAGTTTCCAATGCAAATAACAGGAATAGGAGATTTTTTCCGAATAATAAAAGCCGTGCGCAAACGCCCTCCTGCGTAAATAAGAAGAGACAAAACCCAAAGGAAAAAGCGTTTTAAAAAGAAAACTGGTTTGGTTGGATCATACCAAAAGTCAGGAGGAGTCATATTTTCACCTTTTTTGTCTCTAAACCATTTTTAGTTTCTAAATAAGGCTTGAGAGCGCTCATAATAGACGGGACAATTTTATTTTGCTCTGCCATAAAAATTTTCGCATTTTTTTCATAAGACGTAATGGACTCAGGGACATCATAAAAAGAAAAAAGCGTTTGTTCCAGTTCTTTTTGATCTTGAACACAGATACTAGCATTTGCTTCTTGGGCTTCAACAACGGCTTCCGAAAAATTTTGCATATGAGGACCATGTAGAGTGAGTTTTTCCTGCAAAAGAGGCTCGAAAATATTATGGCCGCCAATATTAGGAATAAGGGAACCTCCGATAAAAACCAGTTGACTCACATGAAAAAGAGGGGCTATAACCCCCATAACATCTATAAAAAAAACATCGGATTTAAAAGGTTTTTTATCTTTAATCCAGGTGGAATAAAGAGTTACAGATAGGTTTAAAGGAGCACAAAGCTTTAAAATATCTGAGGTGCGTTCTGGATGTCTCGGGGCTAAAATGAGAAACGCATTTTTATGTTTTTTCTTGAGAGCCTTATGGGTAGCTAGAATGAGTTGCTCTTCTCTCTTGTGCGTACTGGCAGCCATCCAAGGCTTTTTATTCCCTAAAGCATTTTCCAATGAGGCTATAAAATCAAAGTCTAAAGCAGGTTTTGCAAGAGCATTTTTGAGATTTCCTGAAAAGTGCACATTGGAAAAATGAAGACTTTCGAGGTCAGTTTTTAATTTTTGAGTTTGTGTAAATACAATATTAAAACAAGAAAAAAGACGTTTAAAAAAAAGGGGAATCAACAACCATTTTTCAAGGGATTTTTGAGACAAACGCATATTTACAAGTACTAAAGGAATGCCGCGTTTGTGAGCTTTGAAAATTTGGTTGGGCCACAATTCGGACTCTACCCAAATACCAAGGTCTGGCTTCCAATGATTTAAAAACCGATTAATACAGGGAGTAAATTCTAAAGGGGCATATTGATGAATAACGGATTCTGGAAGTCGTATTGCCATAAGATCAGCGGACGTTTTCGTCCCAGATGTCATTAAAATTTGATGATGGGGATATTGTTTTACCAGAGCATCAATGAGGGGGATCAAAGACAGGGATTCTCCCACACTGGCACCATGAATCCAGATGAGCTTATCCACCCAAGATAAACGCCCATAAGGAGAGTAACCTAGACGTTCTTGATATCTGACTGGATCTTCTTTGCCTTTTGAAACACGCCATTTCAAAATAATGGACCGGTAAGGAATATATAAAAAACGTGTCAAACAGCGATAGATAAAAAGGATCATTATTTTTTAGATCCTTTTGTCGATTTGTGAATAGGAAGGGTAAAAAAAGGCTGATGTCCACAATGATTGTCTCCTTGGTCGCACGCCTTAATCATGTTGGTGAAAAGTTTTTCCTTCAGTATTTCTAAATCTTCTTTTGTGGCTTTTCTTGGAATATGAAGGGGGTCACCCCAAGCGAAGCATCCCTTACTGAAGGGGAGTCCCACAAGAAAACGATCCCATGATGAAAGAATTTTCCGTTTACTGGTGCTTGACATACAAGGAATGATATCAGCGCCAGATAACCGTGCCAAAGCAAGGGTTCCGTCACTAATAGTAAAACGCGGGCCCCGCGGCCCATCCGGTGTAATACCAACACAATGGCCAGATTTCAAAGTTTTTAAAAGCAAACGTAAGGCAGCAACCCCCTCTTTATTTGTGGAACCCGCAATGGTATGGATATGAAAATTAGTCATGACTTGTGAAATCAATCTACCATCAGAATGTTTTGAAATGAGCATATGAATGGGGGTTTTAAAAGTCCAACATAAAACATTTAAAAGAAGGCGATTATGCCAAAAAACAAGAATAAAGGGCTTGTCATCCTCAAGATATTTTTTTGGGATCTCTTCATTCAAAACAGTCCAAGAAGACGTTCGTTTCACAAGCTTAATATATCCCCAGGCAAGACGCGCTACAAAACGGTTAAAAAGGTCACTTTTTAAAATACGTTTGTGAAACTTAGGAGAGGACATTAGACATGCTCTCCTTGGATTTTCAACGAAGAAAGCATTTGATACCTTTTGCTTTTTTTCATCAAGTCTTGGTGCGTACCTTGATCGGTTATTTGTCCATCCTCCATGACAAAAATCACATGGGATCCTCGAATAGTAGAAAGTCTATGGGCAATGGTTAAGGTGGGACGCCCTTCCATAAGTGCCTCGAGAGCCCGTTGAATTTTCTGCTCTGATTCTGTATCAAGGGCAGAGGTCGGCTCATCCATCAATAAAATTGGTGCGTCTTTTAAAAAAGCACGGGCAATGGAGAGCCGTTGACGTTGTCCACCAGATAAACGCAACCCTTGTTCGCCAATACGTGTGTCGTATCCATGGGGAAGGTCCATAATAAAATCGTGGGCAGCAGCGGCTTTTGCCGCCTTAATAATATCTCCTTGTGGGATATTTTTTGCATCACTTTGTCCAAAACGGATGTTATTAGAAATAGTGTCATCAAAAAGAACAACTTCTTGGCTAACCAGGGCTATTTGAGCGCGCAAAGAAGAAAGGGTGGCCCCTTTTATATTTTCTCCATCAATAAAGATATCGCCTGTCGTCGTATCAAAGAAACGAGGCACTAAATTCATGAGGGTCGATTTTCCACCGCCACTTGGCCCCACAAGGGCAGCACGCTGTCCTGGTTTTAAGATGGCCGTTATTTTATTTAAAATAAGTGTTTTTGGGTCATAGGAAAAAGAAACGTCTTTAAAAGAGATCTCGCCTTTTGTAATTTTAATGTCAGAGGCATTTTCTGCATCGATTACAGTATTTTTATGATCCATAAGAGAGAAAACACGACTTGCAGCAGCTAACTGTTCTTGAAGGGTAGCATTGAGGTTCGCCAGACGTTTAAGAGGCTCGTAACTCATGATCAAGGCTGTTAAAAATGTAAAAAACGCCCCAGGTGAATGATTGCCTTGAATGACCTGAGACCCTCCATAGAAGATAACAACGGCAATGGCAATGCCCCCTAGGAACTCCATAATAGGGTGACTAAGGGCTTTTGTTCGAACGCCTTTAAGGGTGCGGTTAAAAACATGATCAATGACCACGGACATTTTCGAGATTTCATAGGTTTCAAGGCAATAGGACTTAATCATGCGCACACCTTGAAAGGATTGAGTCAAAAGGCTTGTAAGGTCCGATGTATACTCTTGAACTTTGGTGGAAGTTTTACGCATTTTTCGCCCAATAGTCACAACGGGAAGGATGGCAATGGGGAGTATTACAAACACAACAGCGGCTAGTTTCCAATCCTCATCAAACATGATGATAATAAAAAACAAAAATGTTAAAGAATCTTTTCCAATGCTGGAAAGGGTACCCGTAATGGCGGTATTGAGCTTGCTCACATCGTTCACAAAACGGGAAACGAGATCTCCCGTTTGAGTGTTTTGAAAAAATTTGAGATCCGCATTAATAAGGGTTTTGAAAAAATCTTTTTGCACATCGGCAATGATTTTATTTCCCACAAAAGCCATGTACACGGATTCTCCATATCCAAAAAGTCCCTTGAAAAAAAATACAAAAAAAATGCTCGCTGTCACGGGCCAAAGCATGTCTTTGCGCTGGTCCAAAAAGATATCATTGATAATAGGCTTCATGAGCTTTGCAGAGGCTGCCGTTGTGGCCGCCACAACAATCATGCAAATCAACCCAAGAAAAATTTTCCCTGAATAAGGACGTGCATAATCAATAAGACGCTTAATCAACCTTTGAGTTGATCGGTCTTTAACAAATGAAATTATAGATTTTTCGCTTTTATTCTTTTTCATAAAGGCTTTTTCATAAAAGGTTGCGTCCATGTGAAAGGTGCTCTTAGCATAACTCTTTTAGGGCCACAACACAAGTTTACCTTCTGCCGCCGAATAGAAAAAAACTCTGCAAAATAACTTTTGCAGAGAGTTCTATAAAATCTAAATTAACACCTACTATATTACAATTCCATCACTCCCGCGCCTATAAGTTATAGGCATTGGTCCCTCGCTCCTAGACTGGAACCTTTTTGAACCAGCTATATGGTTCAATCATTAACGCCATATCGGCTCTCTAGTAAAAGAGCTAACCCGCAAGCTTCATTTATGTTTTCTTTGACGACATTAATTATTAGGTTTTTTAAATTTTCCGAAAGATTTTCTGAAAGTGAGCTTAGTTCTTCCTGTTGTTCTTTTTCAAAAATAGTATCGAAAATGGCTAAAGAAATTTTAAAAGCTTTTTTTTCATCTGAGAAATGTAAATCATAAAGATTTTGGGCTACCATTTTGTATTCTTTTATATTATTGCTCTGATAAAAACCCTCCATATCTTTTAAAAATTTAGAGGAAACCAGGTATGTAGATAAATCCTTCATAAAGCCTACAGTTAAGATAATGTCATACTCTTGGTAATTTTTAACACTTTGGCCTCGCAATTCATTTATCCTTTGAGATGAAAAAAGGTATGAGTCTGTCTCCTCATCATGAAATGAAGAAGCCTGAAGTAGAGTTGTTATTAATATTGCGCAAGAAAATAGAGTTATGATACGAATTTTTTTATGATAATACATTTCTTTTTCTTCTCCAATTTTTTTATTTAGTACGTACTGTTTACAATTATAGACAGTTAAGGAACACGGTCAACTTAATTTAGAAAAACAACAATCTCTGTTTTCAAAGTTAACACAAAGGTCTTTAGGTGAATTTTTTCGAAGCATCTAAAAATTAAATTAAAATTATAACTTCTTTCTTTTATTTGAAATGATATAGTTATTGAAATATGTTTTAAAAACAGGAAAGAATTATAGTGTTTAGGAATACATATGGTTATTGCCTGAGGAAGATAATTTGCGTTGTTTTCTTTTCTTTTTTGATGGCGTCAGGGGAAGGGTTTTCTAAACCTGCGGGTACATCAGAAATTAAACAACTGAAAAATCAAGTGGAAGCCCTCTTGAAGCGTGTTCGTGACCTTGAAAAAAAACAAGGTGATGTTGTTTTCTCAGAAATGAATGCAAAAATGGCTTCTGAAAAAACAATTATTCGGCGCACTAAAAACCCCTTGAGTCTTAAAATTAGCGGTCATATAAATCGTGGCGTATGGATCGCCAATAATGGCGCCAATACAAATATTGCCCATGTGGATAACGACACGTCTCCTTCACGTTTGATTATTACAGGAACGGGGGAACTTAATTCAGATATAACGGTGGGAGCAACATTTTCCCTTGGTATTGAGACCAATTCCACGGATCAAATTGATGTAAATCGTATCGGTGATGGTAGTGCAAAGCCAACCATTCGTCAGGCTGAGTTATTTATAAAAGATAAACGTTTTGGTGAACTTTATGTTGGTCAAGGTTCAACGGCATCTGACAGCACCATGGAAGCAACGGATCTTTCGGGCACGTCAGTTTTATCTGCAGGTGGATCTATGTCCTTTATTGCGGGTGGTGCGGTCTTTACAAAAAAGACAATGGGAAATACTAAAGTGCTCGTTGATGGACAAAACGCAAAAGCAGATCGTGTTTTTGATGGCGGGGATGGACTGTTTCGACGTAACCGTATTCGATATAATACACCTGTGTTTTCTGGGTTGAGCCTTCAGTTAAGTCACTATTTTAAAGAAAAAAATCATAATTGGGATGCGACTTTGAAATATGCCACTGAATTTTCTGGTCATAAATTTCGTACGCAAATTGCCTATATGCAGCGCAATAGTTTGACGCGCTCTGTTACAGATGTGGCTTCGGCAACGGACGTAAGTGCGGTACAAGCAGCTTATAAGCAAGTTAATGGCTCTGCTGGTGTGCTCTTCAAAAATGGTATTAGTCTTTTTGCTGGTGTGGTCAATCGGAAATGGAACGTGAAAAATACAAGTGGCGCACATGTTAATGTGAATACAGGAACGGCTTATACGGGGAAAATTGGTTATCAACACAAGTTTTTTGAAGCAGGCATAACGGCATTTGCCTTTGATTATGGTCGCTTCAGCGGCATGTTGTTTGATACAAGGCACCCTAATGATAAATATGTTGGTAGGACCTTTGGACTTCTTGCTGTTCAAAATCTGGATCGTATTGCAACGGAGGTTTACCTTGGATATCGTCAATTCATGTTGAGTGGACCTAATGCGGGGGTTTCTTATAATTATATTAAGGTTGTTCTTATGGGCGCACGTATTAAATTTTAAAAGGGAATTCTAGGGTTTAAAGGATTTTCCATAAGGGTTATAATCCATAAGTGCTATAGTAAAGAGTTCGGTGATCGAGCACTTTTTATTAAATGAACCTGAGAAGAACATATGTTTATTTTGAAAGCTCTTTGGAGCAGTATCTTAAAGAGCATTGATAATGAATTATTAGAAACGTCAGGGTTTGTGGCCTATACATTTCTGCTGGCTTTTTTCCCCTTTATTATTTTATTGATTGCAGTTGCGTCTCTTTTTGGGCAGGCGGAGGCTATTCAAGATTTAGTATTGCAATTGCCCTCGCATTTACCCAAGGAAGTTAGCAATGTCGTGATGCCTATTATTGAAAATTTATTTTCAAATCCTGCTCGTAGTTTGATTACTTTTTCCATTATTGGTATTTTCTGGGTCTCTTCATCGGGGATTGAGTCTATTCGTTTAGCCTTGAATAAAGCCTATGAAGCCCCTGAAACAAGACCGTTTTTTATCAAGCGCGGACAAAGTCTACTGTTGATTGTGGCCCTTGTTGCCGTAGTCTTGTTTTCCAGTGCATTTCTTGTTTTTATTCCTGCCTTAGGAACTTATTTCCCCGATTTGATAGCAAATTTTCCAATTATAACAACCCTTTTTGATTTTTTAGAATCCTTTGATGTATTCACTTGGGTGGAATATCTTATTTCCCTTGCGCTAGTGGTTTTGTTTTGTGCAGCTGCTTATTGGGGGTTGCCTAATCATCAAAAACGGCCCAAAATAATTATACCTGGAGCTTTGTTAGCTTCGTTTCTTTGTGTCCTTTTTTCCAATGTTTTTTCTTATTATATTCAAAATTTTACATCCTATAGTACCGTTTATAAAAGCCTTGGTGGGGTTATTGTTTTCTTGCTTTTTATGCAATTTAGTACATATTTTTTGTTGTTGGGCGCGCAATTTAATCATGAGCTTATGCGTCAAAAGGGATGGCGTTAGATGATGAATCTTTTGGTGAGGTATATCTTGTGGCCAGGTGATATTATTTGCACCTTATTTAAAGTTAAAGAGGGAGAGTCTCGTTTCTTTTTGCGTTTATATTTGAACCTTTTTATTTATACCAAGGTTGCTGTTGGTATTGCCTTTGCTTTGGCTGTCTATACTTAATTTAGTCCTTGTCTGCAGTTATTTCAAAAAAATCCAGACCTCGCCAATCACTGTAGGTGTTGGAAGTGTAATGAATTGAGTGATTTTAGTTGTTAGATTGCGTTTAAAATGGCAGTTTTCCATTTGTTTTGCCATTCTCCAGTGCTATTCAAAGCTGCCCTGAGTTGATTAATTTTTTATTTACAAAGACATAAGGAACAACGTCTATACTTATAGCCACGGAGCCTTTTTTTTGATAAACTGAAAAAAAATTACGTATTTATAAGATCCATAAAAATAATAGGACCAACAAATGTCGTCAGTTAAAAAACATCCTTTTCATATTGTAGATCCAAGCCCTTGGCCTTTTGTTGGCTCTATGTCTCTGTTTATTCTTTTATCTGGTATTATTTTATATGCAAGAGAGATTACGCCTCTTGTTTTTTATGCTGGCCTTGGCCTTTTACTCTTTACCCTTTATGGATGGTGGCGTGACATTATTAAAGAAGCTAAAACCAATGAGCACACGGAACAAGTTCGCCATGGTTTTCGTTGGGGAATGGTATTATTTATCGCATCGGAAGTTATGTTTTTTGTTGCTTTTTTCTGGGCCTATTTTAATGCTTCCCTCAATCCTAATGAAGCCATGGGAAATGTGTGGCCTCCAAAAAGTATTGAAACCTTAAATGCTTGGGATCTTCCTTATTTTAATACATTACTCCTGCTTCTTTCAGGAACGACTATTACCTGGGCTCATGATGCCATGGCAAAAGGCCACATAAAAGAGATGATGCGCCTCACTCTTATCACCATTGGTATTGGAATTTTATTCCTAGGTGTTCAGATGTATGAGTACTCCCATGCAACTTTTGCTTTTAGCGGCGGTATTTACCCTTCTACATTTTATATGGCGACAGGATTTCACGGTTTTCATGTTTTTGTGGGTGTTTGTTTTCTTTTAGTTGCATACTTCAGAGCCCAGAAAGGCCATTTTAAAAAAGGGGATCATTTTGGATTTGATGCGGCCGCCTGGTATTGGCACTTTGTGGATGCCGTGTGGTTATTTCTATTTATTGCCATATATTGGTGGGGGGCTTAATACGGCTGTGGTGCATAAATAGTCAAAGTTTGGCAATTGTGTTATTTTCCATTCATTAATATGGAGAATAACATGCCTTATAAATTGAAAAGTCCCTATCGCCACAAATTTAAGAGGTCCGATTATAACAATAGAGATAGAAGTGTAATGAACTGAGTGATTTTAGTGGAGTTATGTGATATGGTAGATTGTATCAATTAGATATAAGGCCCCTTAAAATGAGCATGTGCTACCGAGTAATTTACCAGACATTTAAAAGTAA
>JAJRPZ010000003.1 GCA_024280495.1 Alphaproteobacteria bacterium | reverse complement strand
GAAAAGGGCGAGATGTTCGGCAATGCTTTCGAGCATTTCATTTATCTTGAAATGTCAGCCCACAATTCATACCATGAAATCGATTATGAGATAAATTTCTGGAGGACAAAGTCTGGTCAGGAGGTGGACTTTGTTCTGGGAAG
Source organism: Alphaproteobacteria bacterium (assembly GCA_024280495.1). GTDB lineage: Bacteria > Pseudomonadota > Alphaproteobacteria > Caedimonadales > UBA9215 > UBA9215. The sequence goes on along the minus strand of JAJRPZ010000003.1, from coordinate 2,760 downwards.
GGGTGAAGTGGCCGTGGAGGTAAAAGGAACTGCAATGGTAGATAAAAGAGCACTCCATCCCATGAAATCTTTTATTGAGCTATACAATCCAAGGGAAGCTACTATCGTCTGCAACGAGAGTGAAGAACGGCTCCATGCTGGTATTAGAATCATGCCCTGGCATCTGTTCCTTCAAAAACTGTGGCAAGATGAAATTATAAAATAAGGGGGTCAGGCTTGCCTTATTGTCGTTATTGGGAGATAAAGTATTAAACAATGGGACGCAGATGACTCAGATTTTCAGGATTTTTGCCTCTTCCATTGCCTGGTGTGATCAGCGTCAGTTATAATACCCGCCCGTATTGCCTCATTAATAAATCATACCATCCCTGTTTTCTTGCCTCACGAGTAATCTTACCGACGGGATGATAAATTTTTATAAGTATTTTCAATTTTTAACATACAATAATTTTTCCCAAAATTGTATGTTTTTTTAACCCGTTGCATTTTTTTACAACCCTGCTATTCTATTTTTGCCGGTTCGGAGGATAGGGCTCTTGCTGGGAAGCAACCCGAGCGCCGTGACCGGTGACTTAAGGCATGGGGGTGCCCCTTTTCTAACATGCTTTTGTCCGTAATGCGCTAAATCCCGGGGTTTGGGGCAGAGCCCCATTATAATTGGTAAAAAGTCCTTTTTATATAGTAGAATAAGCTTTTTCCTTACTTTTTGAGGTGCCTATTGTCACAGCTTTAAGGTCCCAAGCACCAACACCTTCAACTATTGGGTCTTCTTTTAACAGGGCATCATCATATGTGATAATTGCATTTTTCCGCCAAACTTTTACTCGGCGCTGTAATGTTCTCAATTGCCCGTTTGTGTATTCTCCAGGATATTTTTTTTGAAGATCTAATAAAATTGCTGCCGCTGTTCTTTCCGGATTATTTTCCAACCACTTGCAGACCTCACTCCAAACATTGTCAAATGCATCCTTGCGCGTCCTCCACCAGTGCTTAACCCTTGGTTTTTTCGTCTTTCTATATTGCCGCCTTTTTTTGATTTCAGATTTTATCAAATCTTCATTATTAATCTTTACTGAAGATTCATGAGGTGATCCACCAATCGGAGGTTGAAATTTTAAATCATATACATTTTTTGTGGCTGCATCATTGAATGGACTTGTTTGTTTCGCTAAAACAACATGTTGCCAGAGTGCATCTTGCAAAACTTGTATTTGTTTTAACAGACGAACCGGATCTAAAGCGTGATTGATCAAATCAAATTTATCCATTATTTTATTCTTAGCAATTTCAGTATGCTTCAATCTTTGAAAAGGAGTCTGAGCAGGATAATATATTTTTTTTATTTTGCCGCTATCCCTGCTTTTCTTTTTTAGTTTCATAGAGGGTTGAAAAAAATTTACATAAAGGCGTACCGCTCGATATAATTCTGAGAGCTGCTTATAAGCGTGTTGTCCTTCAAAACGATCATATCCGACTATCTGCCGTACGACAACACCATTTTTTTGTTCTACATAACATTGATCATTTTTCTTATATGCGCGCCCTCTGGTGAAAGTTATTTTTTTCTTTTCACAATAATCTATCAGGTCAGAATTAATAAATTCACTGCCGTTATCTGTATCAATACCCAGAATTGGAAAAGGTATCAATTTTCGAGCTTTATCCAAACCATGGATAACCGAAGCACCGCTGCGGTGTAAAAGAGCTATGCACTCCACCCAACCGGTGGACACATCCGTTAAAACAAGTGTATAAAGAAATGAACCTTCCATGCTCCAGCCACAATGTGCAACCAGATCGGCTTCAAAAAAGCCTGGTTCTTCATCTTCCCAATCAGCAAACGTTCTTATTGGAATTTGATGTTTAAGAAGTTTTCCTGGTTTAGTGGTACTTATGCCATGGCCGTTGGATCTCATCGGTTTTAAAATTCGATCTATTGTGGCAGGACTTATTGAAATAAGCTGAGATCGCCTTTCTTCTGTAAGTTCAAGGTGGCCATGCCGCTCTAATGATGGTACCAATTCTTCAAGAAATGGAGCAAGTCTTTTAGAAGCAATAAAATTGGCCGCAGTCCAGGCTACTTTTAAGGCGTCCTGGACCGCTTCATCATAGAACCTGGGTCGTGGTCTTTTGATTTTTTTTTGAACAAGTATTAAAGGTGATGATAACAAACGGATGGCATACTTACGGGAATATCCTGTTGATGAGATGAATTCGTTTAAAATAATTGATTTTAATTTTTTACTTCCTTCCCGGTATCGGGGAGCAACGGTAGCCAACAATTCTCTTTTTGCATGAAAACTCATTGATAACCTCACAATCTACCCTCCACATTTTATAATTATCTGTTTTAGGTAACATTATTCGTGAGGCAATAGAACCGCTATGGTTACATTTAACGTGAGTCAATGCGGGCGGGTATGATAACTGACGCTGATCAGCCCATTCCGCTACTGAACTGAAACCGTCTATGGAGCTTAAAACTGAATACGTAAAATATGTATGCTGCTTAATGACCGCAAATTCTTCTTTTGTTAATTTCCCTGGTTTTTCCAGAATAGAGTTGGGCACTACAAGTTTTCCTAAATCGTGAAAATATCCAGCAATTTCCATTTGATTGATTTCAGCATCTGTGACACCAAGATATCGTGAAAGCATTACAACACATTCTGCTACACCAGTGGAATGTGTTGCAGTAAATCTTGACTTAAAATCAATAAGGTGGCGAAAAATAACAGCTATTGAGAAAATATCTTTTTG
>JAJRPZ010000061.1 GCA_024280495.1 Alphaproteobacteria bacterium | reverse complement strand
TTAAAAGCCTGATCGAATATTCATTATTCAATCGGGCTTTTATTTTAATAAGATCAACCTCACTTAAGCCCTATCCTGCCATTAAAGTAGGTACGCTAGACATACCCATCACTTGAGTTTCTTGACGGTTTTGCTGGATCAATTCTTTAATTAAATGCCATCTCTGTTCAGCCATGACATTTTTATCGCCCTGCCTTGTCAAAATATGTGCATTGCCTTTTGAAAAGCTAAATTTTTTGAGCATTTTACGTGAAAAACTTTCATTTTCACTCTTTTTTTGCTGCTCAAACAGATATTTTAAAATGCTATCTTCCAACCAGTTGGCTTCAATGACATGCCATTGATTGTTCATAATGAACTCGCCCTCGCTCACGACAGGCGCAACCTCTTGATAGAAAATTTGATCTAAGGTCACATCGCTAAAATTTGTATCTGCAAGGCGAATAGAGATATAATTCAGATCATAATTACTCATCTCATCATGCAACCAAATTTCACTGATCGCCATCCAAGCCACTTTACGTTGCTTCAATTCATCCTCTAAAAACAACTTACTATAGTCATTTTTCTTGACATTATCTTCAATAATTTCGAGGTCTTCCATAATTCCAAATCCTTTACAACGCACCCAACGCACTTTCATAGGGTAAATCAAACAGCCTCACTTCAAATTTAGGGACAACTCCCTAACGTATTCTTTATTTCTGCGCAAACCACCAGCTATCAATTTGAACACCCCAAAAAGAATGTTGTTTAGGGTGCTTAATCCTATTCCAATAAGCAACCCACTGCCCTTCTTCATGAAAAAGTGGCACGACATAATGCCCCGAAATTAAGAGCCGATCTAGCACGTGAACCGCTGAGACAAAATGCTCTCGCTTTGTTTCTGATACGAGATTCACAATCGCCTCATCAACCGCTTTACTCTCGACACCTGCAAAATTATAACTCCCCATTTGCTTACCTACCGCACTATTCCAGCGAAAGTCTTGCTCATTTCCAGGAGAAAGTGAGGCGTACCAAGTCATTTGCAACATATCAAAATTATAATCTTTACGTCTTTGCTGATATTGAGCTGAATCAATCATTCGAATTGATACAGCAATGCCTAGACGCTTTAAACTCCGTCCATAACTCTGGAAAAGTTTGACTTGATCCTTATTGGCGGCGATCATCTCAAAAGCAAATACTTTACCTGTTTTTTCGTTGATGAGGCGTTTACCCTCAAGCTTGTATCCTGCCTTTTTCAAAAGCTTTAAAGCACTACGGCGCGCGCCTCTATCTCGTCCGCTTCCAGTTGAAGCATGGAATTTAAACTGCCCTTCCACAATATCTTTTGGGATGTCATTGGCAAATTTAGCCATAAGACTTCGTTCATAGGGTGTCGCAGCTTTACCATAAGAAGAAAGCTCAGAGCGATCAAAATAACTTACGGTTCGACGATACAAACCATGATAAAGCGTTTTATTAAGCCAATTAAAATCAAACATAAGCCCCAAAGCTTTACGCACCCGTATATCTTTAAATTGCTCTTTTCGGGTGTTAAATACCAAAGCTTTCATGCCTGATGGAATTTTCATCGCCACCGTTTTCGCTTGCACTGCACCTGATTTAACGGCAGGGAAACTATAACCCTGCGCCCAACGACTAGGATCACTCTCATAACGGAAGTCAATAATACCTTTTTTAAAAGCTATAAATTCATTATTCACATCTCTGAAAATTTCGTAACGTACTGTTTTAAAATTAAAGCGCCCTTGATTCACCGCAAGGTGACGCCCCCAATAATTTTCATTTTTTTCATAAACGAGACTTTTACCACCCTTAACTTGCGTGATACGATAAGGCCCACTCCCAATAGGCGGTTGAAGGGAGGTCTTTTCAAAATCGACCTTTTCATAATAATGTTTTGGCAACACAGGCATTAACCCCATAATGAGGGGCATTTCTCTATCGCCTTTTTCAAAAATAAATTTAACGGTGCGTGGTTCAGTTTTTTCAACCTTCACAACCTTACTATAATAAGAACGATGATTAGGACGTCCTTTTGTCTTCAGAAGATGAAACGAAAAAATAACATCATCAACCGTAAGCGGCGTTCCATCCGAAAACTGCGCCTCTTTTCTGATTTTAAAACTGACCCAACTTCGATCTTCTGGCGTTTCAATTGTTTCTGCAATCAAGCCATAAAGGGAGAAAGCCTCATCATAAGACCGCGCCATTAAACTTTCATAGAGATTGGTGCGCAGACCTGGCGCTGGATTGCCTTTGACAATTAGCGGATTCAAACTATCAAATGTACGGAGATAAGATAATGTTATTTTACCTCCTTTTGGAGCGCTCGGATTAACATAATCAAATTGCTTAAAGCCTTGGCTATATTTCAGCTGACCATGCATAGCGATCCCATGAGAGGGCGCCGCAAAAACGGAAGAGCTCATAGCAATGACGCACGCCAATGATAGGAGACATTTATTTAAAAAGGGTATTTGAGACATAAAGCCAGTTTAGCGCGAAAACTATGTCATAATTCAGTCTCATAAAAACTTTCCAAGAGATAATTTTATACCCACCTTCCTATAACACATTTTTAAAAGATACTTCTTTCCTTGCCCTTGTTCATTATCTTGAACAAACCGCCTTAAAAATATTCTCTTTCCATCAGAAAAAACAATGAAAAATCAAGCCCTTAAGATGATTAATTCTTATTTAAAAAAAGAGTTAGAGCCTTAATTTTATGGGGCTAATTTAAACATTAGGACTGTGCTTTTCGGGAACCAGTTAAGCCCTATAAAATAAACTGTCGTTTTTTTGCCATGCCATGGCCTTATTTAGATGGTCTCAAATTGTTAACGTGAAGTGTAATTTAAAACAGAGTATCGCAAAATATCGGAAAAAGGCTAAGCCTTAAGTTTAAGAATTCAAATGCCTTTAAACTGTATTATTAAAAATCATAAATAAATGAAGAGGTTAAGGTTAATGTTTCAAGCTCGGCAGACTAAAAACAAAACGCTGGCAACACTCATTGGGTTTTCTATTCTAGCAGCCACAATGACTGTTTTGGTAGCACCAGCCCAAGCACAAAAGAAAACCCAGAAAAAAGCGGCTACTAAGGTCAAAAAGCCTTGGGTTAAAATTTGTCGCGGTAGCAAGGAGAAAAAAGCCTGCACGATTCGTATTGATGAGGTTGATCCTCTATCCCTTACGCCTTATTCTCCAATTTTAATGGAATATTTTAAGGGTAAACCAACGATTTTAAAAATCACGCTCCCGCATACATGGGCAATTGGTGTTACTTTGACAAACAATAAGACCAAAAAAGAAAAAAAGATTGTCCAGCCACTTGATGTGATTTGGGATATTCAGAAAAATGCGTTTATCCAAATCGGCGATAAAGGCAAAAAAACAGTCTTGAAATTTGATCAATGTAATAATTTTGGCTGTATCGCTATGGTTAAAATGTCAGATGGTCTCTTAGCCTCTATGAAAAAAGGTAAGAAAATTATCGTTGCTGGCACAAGTAAAAGACTTGGGAAACCTCATGGCATGAGCTTCCCTCTTTCTGACTTTAGTAAAAGCTATGATGGTGATGAGCTTGATGAAAAAATCTACGCTAAAGCACTGAATAAAAAAGTGATCACGATGAGAAAAAAGCGTATTTCCTTTATGAAAAAGCGTCAAAAAGCTATGGTCGCCGCGCAAAAGAAAGCTAAAGGTAAAGAGCCAAAGAAATAATAAATATTATTTTATGTTTTCATAAGACATATCTAAACCATCGGCTTTTTGCTGATGGTTTTTTTATGCCTTAATAAAGTTATACGATGTTATACTCCTGTCACCCAGATAGCCGCACTTTCAGCAGGCTCTTTTACCCTCTGGCTTCGTTCCGCCCTTCAACCAATGCTACAGCATTGCTTTTCAGGGCGCGCCTTTCCAGAAGACAAAATTTCTCACCTGAATTTTTCGGGTTTCCGAGTGACAGGAGTATAAAATGAATGTGCCCTGACTCTAAACTGAAAATCACGACCATGCCTTTTACACGCTTTCTAAAACAAGGCCTTATATTGCTAAGTCTTATGCCTTTAATGGGCTTTGTTGATATAGCTACGCCTCCTAGCAATACCAGCAGTAGTAATTTAACCTGCTTGCCCCCCATTAACAAACGAACCACTTCTAAGATCACCAATATCTTGGGGCATAAAACGTTCAAGCTCAAAAATAACCAAATCATTCAGCTTTCAGGGCTTTATATTCCCACCATCGCGCCAAACGCTCACAAAACACCTCAAAAAGAATCAAGCATCAAAAAATATTTAAAATCATTCGCCCTCGGCCAAAATGTTTTTTACAATAAACAAGCCCCCAAAAATAGATATGATCATTTCATCACACCGCTCTATCTCACCAAAAATCAAAAAAGTTTACAACAAATTTTGATACAGCAAGGCCATGGCCTTTATTATGCACTTTACCAACCCATTAAATGTCTCACCACTTGGAAACTGGCTGAGAAACAAGCTCGAACGCTCAAAAAAGGAATATGGTCACATCACAAACCCTTGATACTCCCAGCCCGACCTGTCAAAAATCTTAACTGGAAAACCCAACGCTTTCATATTATTGAAGGTCGCGTTCACACTGTTGGACAAAGTAAATCTAGGATTTACCTAAATTTTGAAAAAAATTGGCACAAAGATTTCACAGTTTCCATC
>JAJRPZ010000060.1 GCA_024280495.1 Alphaproteobacteria bacterium | reverse complement strand
TCGGAGTGTGTGAGTTTGTCCCATTCCTGGGCTTAAAGGCAGTGCGGTCAGTAGTCATTGAAATCTCCATTGTTTAATCAATAGAGATCAACTTACACAATTCAAAATACTAAAAAAAGATGGGGTTCATGAGCCTGTTACATGCAAACAACGCGTGATGACGTTTATGCTGTTGGCGATGTTACCGGCATTGATATGTTCGTCTACATGGCCGCCTATGGTGGTAAGTTGGCTGCACTCAATGCACTTGAAGGGAATCACAAACAATATGATGATGCCATCATGCCTACAGTTGTGTTTACTGATCCGCAGGTAGCAGATGTTGGATTAACGGAACGTCAAGCAAAAGAACAAAACATAAATATCAAAACAAGCAGTATAATTTTGAATCATGTGCCGCGCTTTATTGCTGCTCACGACACAAGAGGTTTGATTAAATTAATTGCGAATAAAAACACAGACAAACTACTCGGGGTCCACATTTTAGCTCCGGAAGCAGGAGAAATGATACAAACTGCTGTCACGGCATTAAAAGCCGGAATGACAACAGAAGATTTAGCAAATTCAATATTCCCATATCTAACAGGAGTTGAAGGATTAAAACTTGCTGCATTAAATTTTGACAAGGATGTAAAAAAAACTATCATGTTGTGCTGGTTAGTTTATCTTACTAATTGCGAGCAACTTTTATCTGTAGAGAGGCCTCATCACCACCTTTCAAAAACGAACCTTAAAATACCAAAACTGCATAAACACAGTAAAATCAAGGGCTTAATAGATGCGTACCTTCGGCACCGACGTTCGTATGTAACGGAGAAACGGAGAGCAAAAAGGGAGATTTTGGGGTGAATTTGGTGATTTTGCAATTCTCTAGGTACGCATGTGTTGCATGACTAAAAAGCGCTAGAGCCTATGAATACTGGGGTTCAGAGGGGTGCTGTTGGATTTGAAAAATGACGCCCAAAAAGTTCGACGCTTAAAAAATGGCGGAGGGGATGGGATTCGAACCCACGATACAGGTAGTACCCGTATAACGGTTTAGCAAACCGCCGCCTTCAGCCACTCGGCCACCCCTCCAAAGGGTCAGTATTCTACTATGAAAAGTAAAATCTAAAAGGACAAAAATTCAAGAGAAAACTTGAAATAATCTACAATTATATTGATATCCTGTCTTTAAAATGAAGTCAATGGAAAATCCTCTTGTGCATAAAATCAGAGGCTCAAATGAACAATAATTCTTTTTTAGATTTTATTTTTTGTTAAAGAATAAACCTAATGGGTGCAGATAAGTGGAGGTGTTTTTCTGAAATGTCTTTTGGAAAATGCCATAGAGAGACTGCAACTTTGGCGGCTTGGTCCAGGTCAGGGTGTCCCGATGAAATAATTTTTGTGATTTTTTTCACATGTCCCGTTTTTCTGAGGGAAAACTCAAGGCGGACCAAGCCAGTTTTTTTTTGGCGAAGGGCACTTTTGGGGTAAATAGGTTTTGGCATATAGGCACCAACCATGGAGAGGGATGAGATATCTATCACCCGCTCTTGTTTATGGGGAACTTCCCGTTGTGATGCAGATTTTAGTGTTGTCTTCTTTTTTTGAGTAAGTTTTTTTTTAGGTGGGGGGGCGGTTTTGGGAAACATTTTTTCTTTGTTAATGTTAATAGAGTTGGTATGGAAATACTCTAGGGAATATTCCATTGGTATATCTTGTTTCACAGAAAATGAAGACCCTAAAGGAGAAGTAGTAGAAACAAAAGAGACGTACCCAACAACGGCACTCACATGGAGAATTACTGAGGTTACAGATGCTTGAATAAATGGTGTGCTAAAGATGCTCATGGGGTATCTAATCTAGCTAAGTGTTTAATTTAAGGCCTACTATAAAGGTGATGCCGCGTCTACCATAGCCATAAACGTTTTCGGTTTTTTGATTTAGGGCATTTTCAATGCGGCCATATACCTTGGCATTCGGTGTTGCTTGATGGGAGGCCCCGAGCCTTAAATCAGTTGCCCTGTTTAAAGTCCTTGAATTATAATCTATTTTTTTCGTTTTATGAACAGCCTCTATGAAAAGGGAGGTTTTGCTGGCGTAATGATAGGTTAAATTAGCCGTGATTTTGTGCCGAGGTGTGTCTAAAGTTCGTGAAAAAGGTGAGTTCTTTGTTTTTTGTTCCTTGGCATTAAGGTGTGTATAGGAAAAATTATAATCAATTCTGTTGTTCAATAGGCTCCCAGCAAGGGATAATTCTAGGCCATGAATGCGGCGTTTTTCATGATTTTTTACTTGCCTGGAAGGCCTATCCCATGTCAAGACGTCTTTAATTATTGTATGGAAATAAGTGATTTTTATATTTAGGTCTGGTTTTAAAAATCGTTTTTCAAGGCTAAAATCCATTAAAAAAGAGCGTTCAGGATTGGCATTTGGATTTGCCACTTGAAGGGGGCTTTTAAAAAGAGTCGAATGGCTTGGGTATTTAAAACCTGTGCCAATATTCCCCTCAAAAACAAGGGTAGGGGATAAATCGATGTGTGAGCCTGCTTGCCATGTTAAAATCTTACCGTAGGTAGAGTGATGGTCCAGCCTCGTTGCAGCAAAAAAAGAGAGGGTCTCACTGGTATCCCAGATAAGTTTTGTATGGGCACCCTTTAGGTGGGTGTTATGTTTTGTTTTTAACGTGGAAATATAGCTTTGTTCTTTTGTAAGATATCCCCCAATATCAAGATTTAGTGCTTCATTCAGGAATATGTGGGCTGTGGTAGAAATATGTTGGCGTTGCCCTTTATAAGTCGTGATAGAAGCAGGATGAAAGTCATTGTCAGCATTGTTATATGTTCGACGGAGAGTCATCTGTGAAAGGGTGATATCTTGACGCCATTTATTGGGAATAAGTCTTAATTTGTTGGAGAGAGCAAAGCGTGTTGCGTGAGTTATGGCAGTATCACCAAAAAAAATAGAGGCACCTCCTTGAAAAGAATCTGTGTTTTGATGATGGCGTTCTCCTTGGGCAAGGAGGCTAAATTCATGCCAGGAAAGTGTTTTTCCATGTAAGAGAATTGTTCCCGTTTCTGATTTATTGTAATCACTATTCAAGGTGCCATGTGTTTTATTTTTTCGTTGGATGAGTCCACTTTCTTGTCGGCTGAGGGCGGCAATAGCAGCTATTTTTGATTTCGAAAAATCTCCCTTTATATTTTGAATATTATGTCCATTTGTACCAGATTCAAGGGTTAGGTGTCCGCAATATTTGACAGTAGTAGAACTGCTTTTTTGTAAGCTTGGGTGTTTTAGGGTTATGGAAATCACGCCGCCAAGTGCTCCATTGCCATAATAAGCAGCTTTGGCCCCCGTAAGAACTTCTATTTTTTCAATGTTTTCCAAATTCAATGCATTGGCATTAAAGACATTATTGATGCTGGGATCATTCATTTGAATCCCATTGATAATAACGAGACTGTGGGCTGTGCTTGCGCCCCGAATGGAGAGAGTTGCAACGCCATTCAAGTCTTTAACTATGACACTTGGGTGGGACTTGAATAGGGAGAGGATACTTTTGTGCTGTTTGACTTGAATTTCTTTTTTCTTAATTGTTTGTGGCTCAAACGGTAAGGGCGTTCCATGGACTTTGATTTCTGGTATTTGTGCTGCTTTACAGAGGGGGCATATAAAAAAACAAAAAAGAAGAAAAATATAGTCACTCCAAAAAGGTTTCAGTCTAGGAGCGAGGGACCAACGCCTATGATTTATAGGAGCGGGAGTGATTGACGACGTCTGGGATATTTT
>JAJRPZ010000059.1 GCA_024280495.1 Alphaproteobacteria bacterium | reverse complement strand
TCGGAGTGTGTGAGTTTGTCCCATTCCTGGGCTTAAAGGCAGTGCGGTCAGTAGTCATTGAAATCTCCATTGTTTAATCAATAGAGATCAACTTACACAATTCAAAATACTAAAAAAAGATGGGGTTCATGAGCCTGTTACCGTTATTATAAACAGGGCAATTAACAATCTTCTTTTTAGAATTTACTCTAGAGTTACTGAATGGTACTTTTTTGCGTGATCTCATTTAATTTACAAAATTGTGAAAATGAAAATCCATCAGAACATGGTTGTTTTGTCTCACATTTCTTATTCATGCAATAAATCCGAGGCGTGTTACCTCAAAAGGCACATTATAGTCGTTTCAAATCGACTAGACCTTCCTCTCTTAATTAGGCAGATAATTTACTATCTTCAAGGTCTTCGGTTTTCATATAAACACCTCGCTCTGTTTTGATAGCACCAAAAGCATTACTGGTGCCAACCGTTGACTCTGCTGCTCCTAAAAACAGCATACCTCTCTTGTTCATGACTCCAGACAGATTATTAAGAATTTTTGCTTTATCGGTAGATTCAAAATAAAAAAGAACATTCCGACAAAAAATCACATCAAATCGTCCAAGGTGTGCAGGAGATTGAAGAAGGTTAAAATTACGGAACTCGACCATATTTTTAAGGTTATCTTTGACGTGCCACCCGTCATCTTTTTGAGTAAAATGCTTCATTAAATATTGTATGGGAAGCCCACGCTGAACCTCGAATTGAGAATAAATAGCGGTTTTGGCTTTGCGTAGAATTTTATCAGAAAAATCCGACGCTAAAATCTTGATGTGCCACCCTGCAAGGGTGGTTGATTTAAGTTCATCAATAATCATAGCTAGGGAATAAGGCTCTTGCCCACTGGAAGAGGCGCTGCACCAAATATTGATATTTTTTGTTGATTTATTAGCTTCCATAATTCTCGGCAAGACATAATTTTTAAACTGATCAAAAGGTTTTTTATCTCGAAAAAAGAAAGTTTCAGGGGTTGCCATGGCTTCAGAAATATCGATGCGTAATTTTTGAAGAAGGGGACCTTTTAAACCATCAACCAATTGATTTAAAGAGTTATATTTGTACGCTTTAGCTATGGTTTGCAAACGCGTTTCCACAAGGTACATTTTATTGTCCGTTAGATTCAACCCCGAGACTTCTTTAAGCATTTTACGCAAAAGACCATAGTTGGCAGGCGTTAAAGATTTATCAAATGTATCTGTCATTATAGAGTCACTCCAAAACGCGGGTTAATAGTATTCGTGATACGCTCAAGGGCATCAGATATCTTATTCAGGGGCAATACAGCCGAACAATATCCTGCCTTAGTAACGGCGGCAGGCATTCCCCACACAACGCAGGTTTCTTTATTCTGAGCAATCATAGCCCCTCCCTGATTGATAAATTCTTTTGCACCTTGAAAACCATCAGATCCAAGCCCTGTTAACATAGCGCATACGGACTTTCCCCCGTAAGCTCTTGCAACAGAACGCAACAAAGGATTAACTGAAGGACGACAGAAATTTTCTGGTGGATTTTGCGTTAATTTTATTTTCTTATCAGCACCATTGGAAATGACTTCCATATGAAAATCACCAGGGGCAACATAAATACAACCAGACTTAACAACTTCACCGTCTTCTCCTTCTTTTGCAGTCATGCCAGAAACACGTTCTATATGGGCAGCCAATGATTTGGTGAAAAGAGGTGGCATATGTTGAGCAATAAAGATGGGAGTTTTAAATCTTCCCTTAGCATTTTTAAGAACTTCTGCAAGGGCTTGAGGGCCACCCGTAGAGGAGCCAATAACAATGGCTTCAGGACGTTTTTCGGGAAGAGGCCTGAATGTAAAACCTTCTTCGTTTGCCTCCGTTGAAATATCTTTTTTGATTGCTGAAGACGTTGAACTTATTATTTTTTTCTTTGTAGCCCGATCGCGAATGTTTTGTGTAATGGTCTTTATTTTGGAAATAAGTTCTCTTTTGAAAGCATTTTCATCTGTCGCAAAACTTTGCGTTGTTGGTTTGGGAATATAATCTTTTGCCCCAAGCGCCATGCATTTCAAACTAATATCAGCATTTTTTTGTGAGAGTGTTGAAGCAACGAGCACAACAAGATCTGGTTTTTTCTTTAGCATTAAGGGAAGCGCCGTTATACCATCCATAATAGGCATCTCGATATCAAGAATAACGGCATCAACTTTTGTTTTATCAAGTTCCTCGACGGCTAATTTACCATTACCAACGCTGGCAACAATTTCAATATCAGGATCGGATATAAGAATTTTGCGTAAAATACCACGCACAACCAAGCTATCATCCACAAGCATCACACGGCATTTTGCTGTAGAAGTCTTAGGTGCAACATTTACACGATGTGCAAAAGTTGAATGAGCCCTTGGTTTTAAAGGGGTACTGGGTTTAAAAGAAGAATTAACCATTAAAGTGCCCCAACGATTTCAAGTTTTTCTCGGATAATTTCCTCATTAAAGGGCTTCATAATAAATTCATTAGCTCCCTCAGAAATAGCTTTTTGAATTGCCTCAAATTCATTTTCCGTTGTACATAAGATGACTTTTGGTTTATCACCCCCTGGTGTTTTACGAAGGTGCATGAGGAAATCAATGCCAGACATCACAGGCATATTCCAATCGAGCATAACAACATCTGGCATGGATTCTATACAAGCATCAAGAGCAACCTGACCGTTTTCTGCTTCCGAGATATTAAACTCGAACTTTTTCATCATTTTTCCAATAACTTTCCGAATGGTAGAAGAGTCATCTACGATTAAACAATTTGTTGCCATGGGGTAGATCCTATTGTTATTCATTTTTTTATAAAGGTCATATTTTAGTGTGTCATGGATTTTAATTTTAACATTACTCTTTTTCAAGATTTCCAATTAATTTTTCTACATTCAACACAATTAGTAATTTTCTATCCAACTTATAAATACCAAGTGATAAAGCTTTGAGATTATCATCAAGAGTAACTGGGTTTTCTTCGAAATCTTTTTTTTGAAGAGTTAAAACCTCGGAAACGGAATCGATGATAAAGCTGTACATCTCCTCACCAATATCAACGGCAATATTCATTGTTGCGCGCCCATCTGGGACATTGCTTTTCATGCCCAATTTATGCCGCAAATTAATAGCCGTCACGATATGCCCACGTAGATTCACAACACCAGCAATTTCTGGCGGTGTTAAGGGAACTTTCGTGATTCTAAAAGATTTAAAGATATCTTTGATATACTGAACGGGAATGCCAAACATTTGCTCATCAAGGCTAAAGGTTAAAAGCTGTGAAGAAAACTCTGTTTGGCCATTGAGGGAATTGGCATATGTATCATCGAATTCATGCGTAGATTCTGTATTTGTTATGCTCATGCGGCCAGGCTCCTGGTTTGTTCAAGGTAGTCTTTTAGAGTAACTATGATGGAGTCACGATCATTTTTAGCAAGACAAGCGACACACTCATATTCCCTGAAAAGGACTTCTTCTGTTGCATTAAAGTCAGCTCCTACAATAAAGAAAGGAACATCTGGGAAGTTTTCTTTGCAAGATTTTAAGAAGGCTCCAGAATCCGCTCCCAAGGAATCTTTATCGAGAATAAATGCATCCAATTCCGTTGGGTGATTAGACAGGTAATTAAGGGCAGTATCTCCATCATCAAAGGCTAAACTTTTGATGTTTTGGAGCTCAAGAAGGGGAGAAATCAAGTTACGATAAAGTTTGCATTTATCGATAAATGCAATAGTCATAAGGGATTTTTTCATTGCTAGAGCATTTGAATCCTGATCACCATCAAGCATAGAAGACCAATTTGGGCAAACTTGGTTAATAAAATAGTCCACATCTAATAAATCAGTGGTAATATCATTAATGACCATACTGCCGTAACTCCCCCCCATACTTGTATTCATTTTGATATCGAGATTTTCTTCGACAATATCCACTATTTCATCAACGACAATACCGACGTATTCATTATGTTGTTGAAAAACAAGGACCGATTTTTTGTGTCCAGGTTCAGTATCTATGTAGCCAGCGACAGAGGTCAAAGGCATAAGACGATTACGATACTGCAAGACATTCATGCCATTGGAGGTCTCGATTTTATCGGTATCTATTTCCTCAAGACGTACTATAAGATCAAGGGGAACTGCTTTAGGTCCTCCCTCACCTGCTTTAAAGACAAGAAATCTCATGCGGCGTTCATCTGGTGAATTTACGGATTTAAGTGACTCTTTATCAGTGTCATGGCTGCTTGTTTGTATATCACCAGATTTATCAGCGATACTTTTGGGATCCAAAATCATAACAACACTTCCGTCACCAAGGATGGTATTTCCAGCAAAAAGCTTTGCAGAACGCAGTAATTTTGAAACGGGTTTCACAACAATTTCTTCCGTATCATAAACTTTATCAACAATGATGCCAAATTGCCCTGATCCCACTTGAGTCACAATGATGAATTGATCTTCAATAGATTGATCTTGATTAATAGTAGATTTTTCAAAAAGGTTCTGATTTTTTTCTGAATCAGGCTCCTCTATATCAGTCTGAATAGAAGAAATCTCTTCCTTTGATTCAGGAGTAATATGTAGAACATCACTCAACATGATAAGAGGAAGTAAATTGTTACGTAACCTCAAAACTGGGTGATCATTAACATATTCAACGGTATGTTCACTTTCTTTTGAAGTCTGAACCAACTCAATAATACTGGTTTGTGGTATGGCAAAACGTTGCTGGCTTGATTTAATAATAAGAGCAGAAACAATGGCAAGGGTAAGGGGGATCTTGACGGTGAAAACACTGCCAAATCCTGGCTTTGAATTAACCTCAACGGACCCTCCAATCTTTTCAATATTAGATTTAACAACATCCATACCAACACCACGGCCAGAAACATTTGTCACAACGGCTGCCGTTGAAAACCCTGCTGCAAATATATGATTATAAATGACGCTATCGCTCATATTTTCCACTTGCTCTGGGGTAGAGAGTTCATTACCTATAATTTTTTCAATAATGCGATCTTTATTAAGGCCCCGTCCATTGTCAGATATCTCTATAATAACGTGACCTCCAGCGTGGTAGGCTTTGAGAACGATACTACCCTGGCGGTTTTTACCAGCAGCAACTCGTTCTTGGGGAGATTCAAGGCCATGGTCCGCAGAATTTCGCACCATATGCATAAGAGGGTCTTTAATGACTTCGATGACTTGGCGATCCAGTTCAGTTTCTGCGCCGATCATTTCAAGGTTAATGTCTTTGTCTAAATCCTGAGAAAGATCACGCACAATACGAGGAAGCTGTGACCAAGCTGTCCCAACGGGTTGCATGCGTGTTTGCATAAGGCCTTCCTGAAGTTCAGAAGTGATGTGGTTGAGACGTTGCAGGGGCACTTTAAATTCATCGTTGTCAGAGTCACGTGCGATTTGTAGAAGTTGATTTCTTGCGAGAACAAGCTCACTCACACTGGTAATAAGACTTTCTAACATACTGACATTCACGCGTATGTTCTGGCTAGCAATAGAGGGGCCCTGTTTTTCAGGTTTCTTATTAACGACCTCAGTCTTAGCAGGTTTTGAAACTACGGCATCGACCTTTATTTCTTTTAAAATTGGCGTCTCAGGCTCAACTATTTTTTCTTGAGCTTCCTCTGGATCTTCTTTTTTATCAGGATTTGCATCAGGCAAGGGCTCATTAAATTCAGCATCTGCCATTGGGATCGGTGTGAAAATCCCAAGGAGATCTTCTGACTTTCCTTCAGGTACTGTTTCACAATCAGAATTTTCTTTTTCTATGACGTCATCAACATCGCTTTGTTCTTGAGGCGCTTCAATGCTTGACGTTTCTATGCTTTCTTCTGGTTGGTCATGCATAAATACATTCAGAGCTGCGAAAAGATCAGTATCATCTCCCTCAGGCTCCTCACCAGTTTCTTCGATATGAGCCATGATTTCTTTAATGGTATCAATGCAACTTAAGATTGCAGTGATAGCCTGAGGATTTATATCTAAATCACCATCACGAAAGCGCCCTAAAACGTCTTCACCGTGGTGGGCGACCTTCTCAAGACGTGGCAAACCGATAAAACCACAGGTGCCTTTAATAGTATGAATAGTTCGAAAAATATTCCCTAACAATTCTTTATTATTGTGATCTTGCTCCAAAGAAACAATATCAATGTCCAGTTGCTCGAGGTTTTCTGAGGTTTCCATAAGGAAATCTTGGATAATATCGTCCATCATAAGCCTTTAAAGTAAGAGTCATTCTCAAACATCCTTGCAATGATTTATTAAGAAGACGTTAATCAAATCATCTCTTTTTCTTATAAATATAAAAAAATAATGTTGAACCCATTGGAAAAAGAAAATAGGATGAAGTAAATTTGGAGTTTCTCATTATGCAAAAAGTTATCGGTCAAAAGAAAATTGGACAAAAAAGTATGGAGATTTTTTCCATAAAAAATAGTCTTTTAGCAAAATACTTTCCACAATTCACACATTTAACTCTTTTGAAATTCATAACCATTTCCCTTATTGGCTCTCTTTTTATTACCATAGGAGCTAAAATTAATATCCCCCTCTATCCTGTTTCGACAACAATGCAGACCCTTGCCGTGATGATTTTAGGTTGTGTTTTTGGATCACGCCTTGCCCTTGCCAGTGTGATCGCTTATTTAGCAGAAGGTTTTTGTGGAATACCTGTTTTTATGGGATCTCTTACGGGACCACTTTATTTTGTTGGCCCAACGGCAGGTTTTCTCGTTGGATTTATGCTATCAGCTTACGGTGTTGGTGTTCTTTACGAACGTGGATTTGCGAAAAAATCTCTATCAACAATCGCTATTTTTATTTTTGGCGCTATTTTGATTGATATTCCAGGTATTGCTTGGGTTTATTATTTGACCAATGCCGCAACTGCAAAATCCGTTTATCTCAGCTATCAATTAGCCTTTATTTTAAAAACAGGTCTTGCTGCTTTTTCTGTGACACTTTTGGGGCGTAATGCAAAACAGAATCCTAAAAACACCCAACAATCTCAATCTTAAAAGTGACTGAACCCTCTTTTTCCCCTTGGATAAAAACTCACAAATAAATGAGAGCCCCCTATGTCACGTTTCGCAGAAAAAAAACAACCAAATACCTCAACGTCTACCAGGACAGAATCTGACTCCATCGGCAATATCCAAGTTAATGATGCCGTTTATTGGGGGGCCCAAACACAGCGTTCACTTGAGAATTTTAAAATTGGCACTGAAAACATGCCCGTGGCTCTGATCAAGGCCTTAGGCATTCAAAAACGCTCTGCAGCCGTTGTCAATAAGGCCCTCAAAACACTCGAAGCAGATACAGCCAACCTTATCATAGAAGCAGCTGATGAAGTGATCCAAGGGCGACATAATGACCAATTTCCCTTAGTTGTATGGCAGACGGGTTCTGGCACACAAAGTAATATGAATGCCAATGAAGTCATTTCAAACCGTAGTATAGAAATAGCTGGTGGGATTCTTGGATCGAAAAATCCTGTACATCCCAATGATCATGTGAACCGCGGTCAGTCTTCTAATGATACTTTCCCAACGGTAATGCACATCGCCGCTGCTTCTCAAATTAATGAACTTCTTTTACCTAATCTTGAACATCTGGCACACAGCCTTGAAGCCAAGCAAGAAGCCTTTAAAAATATTGTGAAAATCGGTCGTACCCACCTTCAAGACGCAACGCCTTTAACCCTAGGTTCAGTTTTTAGCTCTTACGCAACACAGGTGCGCCTTGGCATTGATCGGGTTAAGTCAACCTTGCCCAACCTTTACAAACTCGCCCAAGGGGGCACTGCCGTTGGTAGCGGTTTAAATACTCACAAAAACTTCGCTGTGAAATTCACAGCGGAAGTTTCGGCGCAAACGGGACTGCCATTTGTAACTGCTCCTAATAAATACGAAGCACTTGCTGCCCATGATGCTCTTGTTGAAACATCTGGCGCCTTGAATGTACTGGCAACATCATTGATGAAAATCGCAAACGATATCCGCTTATTGGGATCAGGTCCCCGTTGTGGCATTGGAGAATTATCACTGCCTGCCAACGAACCAGGCTCCTCTATCATGCCAGGAAAAGTAAACCCAACACAAAGCGAAGCCCTTACCATGGTCTGCACCCAAATTATGGGAAACCACGTAACCATTACCATTGCTGGCTCTAATGGGCATTTTGAGTTGAATGTTTTTAAACCAGTCATGATCTATAATGTCCTTCAGTCCATTCGCCTCCTTGCCGATGGCGCCAAAAGTTTTTCGGATAATTGTGTCGTGGGCATAAAAGCCAACGAAAAACATATTGATAAACTTTTACATGAGTCATTAATGTTAGTGACAGCGCTGAACCCTCATATTGGATATGATAACGCAGCCAAAATTGCCAAGACCGCCCACACCGATGATAGCACTCTCAAGGAAGCAGCCCTCAAATTAGGTTTTTTAAGTGCTGAAGATTTTGATGCTTGGATTGATCCATCAAAAATGATCTAGATGCCTGGTAATAGGTTTCAAAATGTTTTCTAAAACGGCTTAACCATAATATTCTCTTGTTTTTTAAGGATATTGCAGCTGAATTAAAAAATTACAAGGGATTTTTCATGACGGTGGCCCTGCTGAAGGCGAGGAGGGCTCTTGCTATAACTTAAAAAATGATGTTAAATAAAAGAAAAACATTTTTAAGGGAGGCGTTTCATGGATCCACGACAACGACCATTATCACCCCATCTTCAGATTTATTCTCCCCAATTAACTTCTATGCTATCCATTATACATCGTGGATCTGGCGTGTTTTTGTCTTTTGGTATACTTCTTTTTTCTTTTTGGGTTATTGCCCTTGGTTATTCAAAAGAAACATTTGACTGTACCAATATTTTTTTTCAAAGTTCTTTAGGTCAGGTTTTATTTGCAGCTTTTAGTGCGGCTTTTTTCTATCATTTTTGCAATGGTATTCGTCATCTCATATGGGATGTAGGTTGTGGTTTTGAACTCTCGACTGTATACAAAACGGGGTGGATTGTTCTTATGATATCAACATTCTTAACAGTTTCCTATCTTGCTCTCATGACTAGTGTTTTCTAAAGGAATTTAATATGTCTTATAAACAAGAGCCCTCCATAAAATGTCAATCGCCTTTGGGACGTGCTAAAAATCATGGCTCTGCAAAGGAAGGGACTCATCATTGGATTTCCCAGAGATTTTCTGCTATTTCTTTGCTTCTTTTGGGTCCCTGGGTTTTGTACAGTTTTTATGCAGGAAATATGAGCTCATACGAAAGTGTTGTAGCTTGGTTGCAAACGCCTATGGACTTTACCTTGGTACTATTATTTATTGTTGCTGGTTTGTACCATGGCTTTCTAGGTTTACAGGTTGTTATTGAAGATTACGTCCATACTCAGTGCATTAAAATACCAACACTCATTGCATTAAAATTATTTTTTGCCCTAGTGGGAGTCATGGCATTACTAAGCCTTATTCGCATTCAAAATACTGACTTGTTTAAATTTAATACTGAAAAATCTTCTACTTTTCTGGAGACATTATAATCCATGACCGATGCAAAAATTATTCAAAACAAAAACCTGAAATCAGAATATAAAATCATTGATCATGAATATGATGTGGTGATCGTTGGTGCGGGTGGTGCGGGTCTGCGAGCTGCCCTCGGTATGAGTGCGGCTGGTCTCTCAACGGCTTGTATTTCAAAGGTTTTCCCCACGCGCAGCCATACGGTCGCAGCCCAAGGAG
The DNA here is from genome assembly GCA_024280495.1 of Alphaproteobacteria bacterium. Taxonomy (GTDB): domain Bacteria; phylum Pseudomonadota; class Alphaproteobacteria; order Caedimonadales; family UBA9215; genus UBA9215. The sequence continues at coordinate 11,651 of JAJRPZ010000059.1, read as the reverse complement.
GCATTAGTGCCGCCCTTGGTAATATGGGAGATGGTGATCACTGGAAACACCATGTTTATGATACCGTTAAGGGATCCGATTGGTTAGGCGATCAAGATGCCATTGAATATATGTGTCGGGAAGCAATTCCCTCTGTTATTGAGCTTGAGCACATGGGAGTTCCTTTTTCACGAACAGAAAATGGAAGCATTTATCAACGTCTTTTTGGCGGGCACACAATTGAAAAAGGTAAGGCTATGGCCAACCGTGCTTGTGCGGCGGCGGATAGAACAGGACATGCGATTTTACACACCCTTTATCAACAATGCCTGAAACATAAAACTAAATTTTTTATCGAATATTTCGCAATAGATCTTATTATGGATGACGATGGATCATGTCGTGGTGTGACGGCGCTTTGTCTCGAGAATGGTGTTATCCATCGATTTTCAGCTAAAACCGTTGTGTTGGCAACGGGCGGCTATGGCCGTGCTTTTGCGACTTGTACTGGTGCACATACTTGTACTGGTGATGGGGGTGGAATGGCCCTTCGTGCTGGTATCCCCTTGCAAGATATGGAATTTATCCAATTTCATCCAACTGGTATTCATGGTGCTGGCTGCCTGATTACTGAAGGTGTTCGCGGTGAAGGTGGATATCTTTTAAATTCAGAAGGGGAGCGTTTTATGGAACGTTACGCACCCAATGCCAAGGATCTTGCCTCCCGTGATGTCGTCAGCCGCGCAATGACCATTGAAATTAATGAAGGACGCGGTATTGGCCCCAACAAAGATCATGTACACCTAACCATCACACATCTTGACCCTGAAGTTATTGAAAAACGTTTACCTGGTATCAAAGAATCTTCCCGTATTTTTGCTGGTGTTGATGTGATGAAAGAACCCATTCCAGTGACCCCCACGGTTCACTATAATATGGGGGGGATCCCAACCAATATTCATTGTGAAGTCGTGAACCCCACCCATAAAGATCCTAATTCAGTTGTTCCTGGATTAATGGCCATTGGAGAAGCTGCTTGTGTATCCGTTCATGGCGCCAATCGACTGGGGACAAACTCATTGTTGGATCTTGTGGTTTTTGGACGAGCCGCATCTATTCAGGCTAAAAAAACAATTGATCCAGAATCTAAGCACAAGCCACTTCCTGAAGATAGCGCTGATTATTCTTTGTCTCGTTTAGATCGTTTGCGTCATGCAAATGGATCTTTGTCCACAGCAGAAATTCGAGGTCATATGCAAGGTACCATGCAGCGATATTGCAGTGTTTTTCGCACGGATAAGCTCATGGCTGAGGGTGTCAAAGAAATCAAAGTCGCAGCAGCGAACCTTAAAAATATTCGTCTTAATGATCGTTCCCTTATATGGAACACAGATTTAGTTGAAGCCCTTGAACTTGAAAATCTCATGGGTCAGTCTGTGGTGACGTTAACGTCTGCATTGAATCGTAAGGAAAGCCGAGGCGCGCATTCCCATGATGATTATCCAGATCGAGATGACACAGATTGGTTAAAACATTCCCTTGTTGGCACAACTGATCTGCAAAAATGCACTATTACTTACCGCCCAGTGATTATGAAAACATTGACCGATGAAATTGAAACCGTGCCTTTGGCAAAACGCGTTTATTAACAAAAGGTGTGAGACACATGGCTGAATTTACACTCCCCAAAAATTCAAAAGTTGTTAAGGGTCGTACCTTCGCTGTTGAAAATCCAAAACGTCCACGTAAAGTGATGGTCTATCGCTGGGATCCTGAAAAACCTACGGAAAACCCACGTTTGGATACCTATATCATTGATGAAGAAACATTTGGCACCATGGCTTTGGATATTCTTTTAAATATCAAAGAAAAACTGGACCCAACTCTGGCCTTCAGACGTTCTTGCCGCGAAGGTGTTTGCGGATCTTGTTCCATGAATGTAAACGGTACAAATACATTGGCTTGCACGAAACATGTGGAAGATCTAAAAGGGGATATTAAATTTTATCCCCTACCCCATATGCCCATTATGAAAGACTTGGTACCAGATCTCACCCATGCCTATGCTCAATATGAAAGTATTGAACCATGGATACAAGCCGATAGCGCGTTAACGCCAGATAAAGAACGCCTTCAAAGCCCAGAAGAACGTGAAAAATTGGATGGTCTTTGGGAATGTGTTCTTTGTTATTGCTGCACCACCAGTTGCCCTAGTTATTGGTGGAACGGAGATCGTTATTTAGGTCCTGCAACATTGCTTCAAGCTTATCGTTGGATAGCGGATACAAGAGATGAAAGCACGGGCGATCGACTAGATGCCTTGGAAGATCCTTTCAAACTATATCGTTGCCATACAATCATGAATTGCGCCAAAACTTGTCCAAAGGGGTTGAACCCTGGAAAAGCCATCGGTGCCATCAAAAAAGACCTGGTTGAGAGAGTGATTTAAAAAACGCTGTGAAAGTATAGTCATTCCATAAACATCCCAGACGTCGTCAATCACTCCCGCGCCTATAAGTTGTAGGCGTTGGTCCCTCGCTCCTAGACTAGATTTTTTTTGAAACAACCATATTTAGATGCTCTACCATAAACACTTAATTTTGATGGTTGTTGTCAAACCTGAGAAAAATCTGCATAGGTTTCAAATATACGTTGTAAATATCTCAAAATTTTGAGTCTATTATCACGGATTTCATTGCGGCTATCGTTAACTTGCACATGATCAAAAAAACCATCGATGGGTGCGTTCAAAGGGGCAATATCCAAAAGGGCCTTTTTATAATCAGCTTTAGACAGCGATAATTTTAGAGCCGTATCTGCCTTCAGCAACTCATTGAACAACAAGCGTTCTTCATCTTTCTCAAATAAAGCCTCTTGGGGAAGGTCAACTGAAATTACCTTTTCTTTTTTTAGGATATTAACCGCGCGTTTATACCCTGAAAAAAGATTTTGTGCATTTTGAGGGTCTTTTTCAACAAAATCAACAAGGGCAATGAGGCGTTCTTTTAAAACAAAGAGAGGTGCACTCAATCCCTCACCTAGAACAGCATTCACATATCCATGGCCATAACCTTGATCTCGCCAATAAACTTTAAGGCGCTCCATTAAGAACAACTCAAGATCTTTTAGAACTGTCTCTTTTTTCACTTCTTTTTTAAGATTTTTCACCTCCTCAAAAAGATCAAAAACCTGTGATAAAACATCAGGTATAAACACATCAAAGTCTTCCTCGAGGTACCTAATAATACCAAGGGTAGAGCGGCGCAAGGCAAAAGGATCTTTAGATCCTGTGGGCTTGATGCCTATGCTGAAAAATCCAACAAGTGTGTCAAAACGATCGGCCAATGCCAAAAGTTGGGCTGCTTTTACTGAGGGTAAATCATCACTAGGACCTTTGGGGCTATATTGATTATAAATAGCATTGGCAACATCTTGATGGTATCCATCAGCTTTTGCATAATAAGATCCGATAATACCTTGTAGTTCTGGAAATTCATAAACCATCTCCCCCATAAGATCTGCCTTACAAAGAGTCGCTGCTTGCCTTGCATGTTTCACAGATACCTTATCAGATTCATTGAAAAAGTTAATAATAGTGGATAGACGATTTTGTTTTTGTGCCATGTTTCCAAGATCTGCGTGAAAGACGGTTTTTTCTAAACGAGTCCCATGGCTTATCAAGGATTTTTTACGATCTTGATCATAGAAAAAGGCTGCATCGGACAAACGAGCCTTAAGAACACGTTCATTGCCAATGATGATTTGTTTTCCCTCATCGGGGGCTTCAATATTGGCAACTAGAATGAAATGAGGCGCAAAAGATCCATCATCTTTATGGGCACTAAAGTATCTTTGGTGCACTCGCATGGTTGTTTTTAATAACTCTGGCGGCAAGCTCATAAATTCACTTTGAATGGTCCCTAAAAGACAAACTGGCCATTCCACAAGGCCCGTGACTTCATCCATCAATCCTTGATCAGGCAAGATAGATAGGTTTTTCTTTTTGCAAATTGCTTGTAATTGATCGTCGATTATTTTTTTTCGCTGATCTTGATCCACTATGACAAAGGCTTTGTTTAATTTTTGTTGATAATCCTCAAATGATTTTACCTGAAAGGGAGAAGGTGCCATAAAGCAGTGCCCCACGGTCACATCTGAAAAAGAAATCAATATAGGATCAGGGTGATTTTCTTCGTTCATGGACACGTCAAAATCCATTTTTTTGCCATCAAATAATGCACAACCCCCATGAATAGGACGAATCCAAGACCTAGTGGTCGTTGACCAGGTCATACTTTTAGGCCAAGGAAAACCATAAATAATATCTTGTATAATGCCTGGTAACACATCTTCCGTTGATTGTTTTGCCGTGATCGTTGTCAGAAAATAAAAAGTTCCCTTTGGTGTTTTACGGGACTCAAGCTCCTCAAGTTTAACACCAGAAGATGTTAGAAAACCATCAATAGCTTTTTGCGGTGCATCCACTCGAGGGCCGCGTTTTTCCGTATGTAATGCAGGGATTTCAGAGGAAACCCCCCCTACGACGACCCCCAAACGACGCGGACCAACAAAGGCTTTAAGAGTGTTAAATTCAAGGGATAAATCCTTTAATTTCTGCGATAAAATACGCTCAAGGTCTTTTGCAGCCGCACGTTGCATGGGGCCAGGGATTTCACCAGAGCGAATTTCAAAAAAGAATTCTGACATGGCGTTACGCTCCTGTTGTTAAGGTTTGTTGCGTTTTTTTTAAATCTGTTGATTGTTGCGCTAAATAAAGATCGCAACAGCCTCGGGCCAGATCTCTTACGCGGCCAATATAAGAGGCACGCTCAAGGACACTAATTGCTCCTCTCGCATCTAAGAGATTAAAAAGGTGACTTGCTTTTAAGGCTTGATCATAGGCTGGCATAACGAGTTTTTCCTCGAGCAAAACCTGACATTGTTTTTCTGCCTCTGAAAACTCAAAAGTTAATTTTTTAACATTGGCATGGTCAAAATTAAAGGCGGAAAATTCTTTTTCGTTTTGCATGAAAATATCCCGATAGGTAATATTACGATCACCCTCTGCTCCATTCCAATCGAGATCAAAAAGGTTTTCGACGCCCTGAACAACGCAAGCACAACGCTCCAAACCATAGGTCAATTCAACGGGAACAGGTGCACACTCAGCCCCCCCTAACTGTTGAAAATATGTAAATTGAAGCACTTCCTGACCATCACACCATACTTCCCAACCAAGGCCAGAAGCCCCCAGAGTCGGTCCTTCCCAATTATCCTCAACAAAACGAATATCATGCAACGTGGGATCAATACCAATGGTCTTAAAACTATCAAGCATAAGTTCCTGAATATTATCAGGGGATGGTTTCATAATAACTTGAAACTGATAATAGTGTTGAACACGATTTGGGTTTTCACCATAACGGCCATCGGTTGGGCGTCGGCAAGGCTGTACATATGCCGTGCGCCAAGGTTTAGCCCCAAGGGTACGTAAAGTGGTTGCTGGATGAAAAGTACCTGCTCCCATTTCCATATCATATGGCTGCATGATAGTGCAATCTTGATGAGCCCAAAAAGTTTGTAGTTTTAAAATAATACTTTGAAAGCTTTTTTCTTTTTTAGATAAGTCTTGAAAGGGTTGGATTTGAAAGGACATAAAAACGTTCTTTTTAAATTAATTCTAAAAACAACTATAATGGGTCTATGCCCCCACAGCAAGATTTTTTGATTCTTTTCCCAGGGTTACCCCTTAAAAAAAGTTATGGTGCAAAGCCACTTGATCGACTTTACACCTTAATTCCTGACCATGGTAGGATTTTCGATCTTAAATCATTAAGCAGCAACCACTGCCTGATTTTGAAGAACATCTTTTAATTTTGTGCAAGCATCATCAAATTTAATGGACTCTACAATGGCAACTTCGTCAGCAAAACGTTCTAGGGCATTTTGATAAATTTGACGTTCACTGTAAGATTGTTCTGCTTGGTTTTCCGTACGGTGCAATTCACGTAACACTTCACCTAAGGATTTAATGCAACCAGAATTTATTTTTGATTCATATTCTTGGGCACGTCTCGCCCAAATACCTTTGGTCGCTTTCATTTTCTTAGAAAGGAGAGAAATGGTTTGAGAGACAGAATCTTTGGTACTAATGCAACGAAGCCCCGATTTTTTTGCTTTACTTGATGGTAATCGCAACGTCATTCGTTTTTTTTCAAAATTAATAACTAGAACTTTAAGTTCATGCCCAGCAATGGTTTGACTCTCGACCTTTTCAAGCCTACCCACGCCGTGAGTCGGGTAAACAACAATGTCACCCATTGAAAATTCGCTGTTAGAAAGTATATCAGTATTATCCATTTTCAGGCATCTCCATTCTTTCTTATAGTTGATTAAATCTGTCTACCCTTGCAAGTCATTTCATATTAGAAATTATGATTAATAAGTTACAGGTCGCAATAATAATATGTGATTTCAAAAGTGGGCAACCTACATTAAAACTTAATGTAAAATATTGCAATCTAAAGTCATAAGTTTGAAACGTATCTTCACATATTTAATAAAGACAAAAAAATTGCTTTTATTACAGAGAACTATTTATAACATATTTCAATATTAATTCATATGAAAAAAGATATGAAAAAAACATTTTTACTTCATAGTCTCTTAACTGATCTTTATGCTTTTTTAGTAAAATCTGCTGTATAATAGAAAAAGGAATAAATTCAAAATAGGAAGGTCAAAAAAAAGTAAGGGCTTTTTTTTTGATATAAGCATATGAAAAAAAAGCATAACTCACATGGCAGTGCAGGTACTTTTCACGGCATGGAAGCTGACGCTAGAGCATTAAAAATCACTGGTTGGTTGACGGGTGTTTATTTTTTCATTGAACTTGGTCTTGGTATTTATTCAGGGTCAGTTGCTGTTCTTTCTGACGCTTTTCACACATTTTCGGCCGTTGGTGGTGTGTTGCTAGCACTTGTAGCAAATCGTATATCTATGCGTCCAAGCGATAAAAACCATACCTTTGGCATGATGAGAGCCAAAATTGTTGCTGCTCTTTTGAATGGTGTTTTTTTATTACTCATGGCCCTTTATATTTTATGGATGGGTTATAATCGCCTCCAACAAAGCATTGAGTTACCAACGAACATTATGTACCTCTCCGCTGCTGGTGGCTTAATTACAGAATGTATTGCCATGACTGTGATGTGGAAGAGTTTTAAAAACAACCTCAACATGAAAGGTGCCTTCTGGCATGTGATGCAAACATTTATTGGGAGCATCATTATTATTATAGCAGCAGTGGTTATTCAGTTAACGGGCTGGATGCCAATCGATCCTATTCTCGGCATGCTTTTTGGCCTTGTGCTTTTATGGGCATCATGGGGTATTATTAAAGAGACTTTTGATATCTTTTTAGAAGCGTCTCCATCTGACATAAATGCCGATGATATAAAAGACGTTCTTGAAAAACTTAAAGAAATTTCCCATGTTCATCACATCCACTTGTGGACTTTGACTTCTGGTAAAAATCTTCTTACAGCACATATTATGATTGAAAGAAACGAGGATCATGAAGCCGTTTTAAGTAAGGTTTATGCCGTTCTTGATAAAAATTTTAACCTCTATTTTACAACCCTTCAAGTTGAAAAGAAATGTCATGCTTCTAAAAGTGCCTCTTTTATTGATTACTCCCATGAAATTAAGGAGAACAGCTCTCAGGTAGATAATGAGGATAAAACATGACTGAATTTTGGATTATTGCTCTCGTAAGTATAATAAGCATTTATGTTGTCACAGCTCTATTTTATGAATCCCTCTGCTTTATTTCACGCTTTGTATCAGGGAGAGAGGTCAAGCCCAAACATCTCATGCTCTTGATAATGAGCGGAATTTTTATTGCCCACGCTATTTCCGTTTTGATATACGCTCTTATTTATTGGACCCTTGTTCACTATGCTGGATTTTCTGACTTATCTGGTAATATCCAAGAGCATTTTCCAACCTATCTTTATTTTTCCATTACAATTTACTCTTCCCTTGGCATAGGAGACGTTTTTCCATCGGATGCCTTACGATTTTTAACAGGAATAGAGGCTATTAATGGTCTCATCCTCATTACATGGTCAGCAGCATACACCTATTTTTCCGTGGAGAAAATGTGGGAGGCACATGGCATGGAAATGACATTTTGTAAAAAGTGCAACAATTCAAAAAAAACAGGAAAAAACAATGAAAGATCATAGTGCGTGTCATACTCCCCATCATAACTCTTTAAAACCAAAGATGACTGAATCTCTGGCAGCAGATACCATTTACACCTGCCCCATGCATGCTGAAGTTGAACAGGTAGGACCAGGGGACTGCCCTATTTGCGGCATGGCCCTTGAACCCAAAGGAGTGAGCACCGTTGAAGACACAACAGAGCTCGATGATATGACAAGGCGCTTTTGGGTTTGTAGCTTTTTATCTTTCCCTGTTTTATTATTGGTGATGCTTGATCACTTACCAGGCCGTCCCCTTGCCCCTTATATATCGTCAACAACTGCCCTCTGGATTGAGTTTTCATTATCAACACCCGTGATGCTTTGGGGCGCCATTCCTTTTTTCAAAAAAGCATGGGCCTCCCTTGTTTCAAGACACTTAAATATGTTCACCCTCATTGCCCTAGGGACAGGTGTCGCTTACATTTACAGCTTAATTGCATCTTTTTTCCCAACTATTTTTCCTGCAGAAATGCGTATGGAAAACGGCTTGGTTGATGTTTATTTTGAAGCAGCGGCCGTTATTATTACCTTGGTTATGCTTGGACAGGTTATGGAACTCCGTGCGCGCTCACAAACGAACAATGCCATTCGAGCACTTTTAAATCTTGCACCAAAAACTGCCCTTATTGTTCAAAAAAACGGCACAGATAAAGTAGTCCCCCTAGACGAGGTCATTCCAGGTGATCACCTTCGGGTGCGCCCAGGAGATTCCGTCCCCCTAGATGGTATGATTATCGAAGGAAAAAGCACACTTGATGAGTCTATGATTACTGGTGAATCCATGCCAACCTCAAAGGCCAAAGGTGATCTTGTGACGGGAGGGACGCTGAACCAGACTGGCAGTTTTATTATGGAAGCTCAAAAAGTTGGCAACGAAACCTTGTTGTCACAAATTGTTCACATGGTTGCCCAGGCACAACGCAGCCGTGCACCCATCCAAAAAATGGCTGATATGGTTGCAGGTTATTTTGTGCCCGTTGTTGTCGGTGTCTCTATTACGACTGCCATTGTTTGGAGTTTATGGGGGCCAGAACCAGCCCTCTCTTATGCCCTTATTAATGCTGTTGCTGTATTGATTATTGCTTGTCCCTGTGCCGTTGGATTAGCAACACCAATGTCCATTATGGTTGGGACAGGACGAGGAGCTCAAGCCGGTGTTCTTATTAAAAATGCTGAAAGCCTTGAAACTTTGGAAAAAATTGATGTTCTCGTCATTGATAAAACGGGAACCTTAACTGAAGGCAAACCAAAGCTAACGTCTGTAATCACAGAACAAGGACTGGATACAGATGACTTATTGCAATTAGCCGCATCACTTGAACAAGGGAGTGAACATCCTCTTGCCACTGCCATTGTAAAGGGGGCAAAAGACAAAGGACTCAAACTTACCAAGATAAAGGATTTTGATTCTTCTACTGGCAAAGGTATTTCAGGTGTCGTCAATAAAAAATATATAGCCCTAGGAAATGAAAAACTTTTAGAAAAACTCAATGTACCCCCGACAAATCTTCTTAAAAAAGCTGATAAATTGAGGCTTCAAGGAGAAACCGTTATGTTTGTGGTCATAGAGAATAATTTGGCGGGACTTATTAGTGTTGCCGATCCCATTAAAACAACCACGCCTCAGGCCCTTCAAGAACTTCGAAAAAGTGGCCTTCGCCTCGTGATGCTAACGGGGGATAATGCCGTAACAGCAAAGGCAGTTGCGGGCCAATTAGACATCGACGAAATCGAAGCCGATGTCTTGCCTGAGCGTAAAATCGAAGTGGTTAAACGCTTGCAAAGTGACGGTTATAAAGTTGCCATGGCAGGCGATGGCGTGAATGATGCACCAGCCCTTGCTCAGGCAGACGTTGGCATCGCCATGGGAACTGGGGCGGATATTGCCATGGAAAGTGCAGAAGTAACTCTTGTCAAAGGAGATCTAACTGGTATTGTGCGTGCCAGGCGCCTGAGCCAAGCTACCATGAGAAACATCCGACAAAATCTCTTCTTTGCTTTTATTTATAATGCCACAGGCATCCCCATAGCGGCAGGAATTTTATATCCTGTATTTGACATTCTTTTGAACCCTATTATTGCCAGTGCTGCTATGGTTCTAAGCTCTTTATCAGTTATTATAAATGCAGCCCGTCTTAAAAAAACAAAATTGTAGAAACCTCTGAGTAATAGATGGGGGGCAAAAAAAGTTGGCTCTTCTCCATTTTGTGTTGGTCGGATTTCAAGCGTACATATCGAAGCCTTTCAGGTCTAATTGCATGCGTTGAAAGAGAGATTCTGGCTTGAAGAATCCATAACATCTCCGCTTTGTTGCATGAATCCTTTTTCGATCACACGCCCCCTTTCCCCCAGAATTTGGCTTAAGAAGTGCGCACAGAGATAAGCCTCCCAATTTCAAACATTTTATTGAGCAGGTGGCACTTTATTGTTAGTTCATTTCTCATGTTGTTTTCATCACGTGATTGAAATTGACTGCCATAGGATGTTTTGTAACGGTAGAATGTGTTCTCTACGCGCTCCCGTCGTCCATAATTATTTTTAACTCTCCAGGCGTGATAACCTTTGTCTTATTGGTAGGCGGCAGATTTTTGACCTTCCGTCTTGATTTTCTTTGGAGGCGCCCTGTTTGGCAGACGAATTGTCGGTTTCATGCCCTTTGATCGTGCCAATTGATGGATGTTTTCACCATCATAACCAGAGTCACCAAGGAGCTCTTTTGCCATCACACCTTTTAACAAATGAGCAACTTGAGACCGATCATCCTTATTGTGTTCCGTCATTGAATTAGCAAGAATGACCCCGTCACCCGTTGTGAGAATGTGAAGCTTATTCCAGATCCTACGGTTGTACTGTTTGCCATGCTTATTCTCAAGCCATTCGTTACCAGTAAAGGTTTGGATGCCACTGCTGTCGATGCAAATACAGTCGAATTCTTCATCTGATTTACCTAGAAGTGAGTCTAGGTCTAGCTTCTTTCCACGCCTACTCAAAGTGGTGTAGTCAGGACAAGTGAGCTTCATCCCTGACATTAAAAAAATCCAATTAATGAACCCCTGTGTTTGTCTGAGTTTTAACCCAAATAAATATCGAATTTTTAAGCATGATAAAATGGCTTCATCACTATAGATCGTTTGGCCGCCACGCTTCTTTTTACCGGAAGAATCTGCATACCATCCAAGGCTTAGATTTTCTGAAACCATAAAGTCTATACGGCCTCTATTGCGCAGTGCGTTATTAGTAAACAGCTCACGAAGAACATCCTGATTTCATAAAAAAAAGCCCCTAGCCTCTATATGGCTTGGGGTTTCCAGTTGTAGGGTAGGAGATCTTGCAGGCTTTCGCCTGCTGAAATTTTTTGGGGTAGTCTGATAAAAATATCCCGCAAATAGTCGTAAGGACTAT
>JAJRPZ010000002.1 GCA_024280495.1 Alphaproteobacteria bacterium | reverse complement strand
TCAGACTACCCCAAAAAATTTCAGCAGGCGAAAGCCTCCAAGATCTCCTACCCTACAACTGGAAACCCCAAGCCATATAGAGGCTAGGGGCTTTTTTTTATGAAATCAGGATGTTCTTCGTGAGCTGTTTACTTTTCTTGAGGTGGTCCTAAATAATCGGACAGGGTGCTAAGCTTCATTGATTGATACAAAAGGAATCAAGAAGAATGACTACACCCGCAAGAATTACCCAGCTACCTTAAAGGCAAAAATCGCCTTGGCAGCGCTCCGAGAAGATGCTCCAATTTCGGATCTTTCCGTGAAATTTGGTGTCCACGCAGCTGTTATAAGTCGTTGGAAACGCGAGGCACTTCAAAGTTTAGAAGAGGGCTTTAAAGGGAAGATGGAGCGCATGGCAAAAGATCACACATCAGAACTCAAAGAGCTCCACGCAAAAATAGGGAAATGCCTGGAAATTCCCAAACCATTCTTCAGCAGATCTTTCATATTTAGTAACAACCCTTTTTAAATCCGTTACATCCCTTCAATTTCTTCGCGTAAAAGCTCAACTTCTAGCCATTCATTTTCTAGACGCTCTTTTTCAGAACGAAAGGATTCCAAATCATGGGCAAGGGTTTCTGCCTTGATGCTATCGCGAAGATAGAGATCTGGGTCACTTAAGGCCTGTTCAATTTTTTGAATTTTCACATCAAGACCTGCCATTTTTTTAGGTAGTTCTTTTAAGGCAAATTCATGTTTAAAAGAAAGTTTTTTAGGGCGTTCTTTCGGCATATTTGCACGACGGGCTGCCTCAGCCTTTGCCCGTTGCTTTTCTTTATTTTTAAGTGGTTTTTGCTGTGCATTTATTTTGTTTTTTGATTGTCGTAAATAATCTTGGTACCCACCTGCATATTCTTGAAGTTTTCCGCCGCCTTCCATCACAATGGTAGAGGTTACAACATTATCAAGAAAACTTCGATCGTGGCTTACCAGTAATATAGTGCCTTGATATTCAGAAAGCATATCTTGCAGGCGGTCTAACGTATCCATATCCAAGTCATTGGTGGGTTCATCAAGAATCATAAAATTCGATGACGTTGCCATGGAAAGGGCCAACAACAAACGGTTGCGTTCACCACCAGATAGAGTTGACACAGGGCTACGGGCTTGTTCTGGTTTAAACATAAATTCTTTTAAATATCCCACAACATGACGCTGTTTTCCTTGAACGGAAATATGATCCCCCCCTTGAGGACACAGAGTTTCCCAGAGAGTTTTCTTCATATCGAGAGTCTTACGATTTTGGTCTAAATAGAGGGGTTCTAGAGTTTTTCCGATTTTAATTTTACCGCTATCAGGGCGCTCTTCACCAATGAGCATACGCAGTAATGTGGTCTTTCCAGAACCGTTAGGACCAATAATACCAATGCGATCTCCGCGCATAATTTGCGTCGAGAATTTTTCTATGATGCATCGATCTCCATAGGTTTTAGATATATCTTTCGCTTCGATAATCGCCCTACTTGAGACCTCACCGATTTCATTTTCAAGGCGTGCCATTTTAAGACGAGTAAGCTGTTGAGAGCGTTTGTTACGCAGGTCATAAAGACGTTTTAGGCGCCCTTGATTCCGTTTTCGCCTGGCACTAATACCACCTCTTGACCACTGAGTTTCTTGGGCAATAAGTTTCTCCATCTTAGCCCGAGTTTTCATTTCCTCTTCAATAATATGTTCGGCCCATTCTTCGAAATGCCCATACCCTTTATTTAAAGTTCGAACGATACCTTGATCTAACCAAAATGTTTGATTGGTCACGTTAGCTAAAAAAGTTCGATCATGGCTAATTATAATCAAAGCACCTTGGAAATTTACCAAATTTTTCTCAAGCCACTCGATGGTTTCAACGTCCAAATGGTTGGTGGGTTCATCCAACATTAAAACATCTGGTTCACTTGCCATGGCATAGGCTAAAGACACGCGACGGGCCTCTCCTCCAGAAAGGGTATCCAAGTCTTTTTTACCTGAAATACCAAGGGCGTCCAAGGCTTTGTCTGCCTGATATCCATCTACATTTTCTTGGGATAATACGTATTCATAAGCCGTTTGTTTCTTTGGAAAAATGGGTTCTTGAGGCATATAAGCAATATTGGTACCAGTTTGAACGAAAATGTCACCGCTATCTTGTTCGACCAACCCTGCGATCATCTTCATAAGAGTGGATTTCCCAGAGCCATTACGCCCCACAATACAAAGCCTAGTGAAAGGTAAAACTGACAGGTTAACCCCTTGAAACAACTGCTGAGTTCCAATGGCAAATTCAATATCTTGTAATTGTAATATGGGAGTCGACATTTTTTAAGACTCCAATGTCATCAGGTGGGTATTGCCACCTTGAGCTGTTGTATCCACGGAAATTGTTTTTTCATGAACAAATCGCATAAGATAATGAGGGCCACCAGCCTTTGGTCCCGTTCCTGAAAGACCTTGCCCACCAAAAGGTTGAACTCCCACAACAGCACCAATTAAATTACGGTTCACATAAATATTACCCGCATTAATTTTTTCAACTATTTCGTTAATACGGCTTTCAATACGGGAATGAATGCCAAAGGTAAGACCAAAACCAAGGCCGTTAACTTGTTCAATAATTTCATCTAAATTGTTTATTTTATAGCGCATCACATGTAAAATAGGGCCGAAATGCTCTTCGGTTAAGGCGTCCAATGAAGACAGTTCATAAGCGCTGGGTGGTACAAAATATCCCTTTCGCGTGACGTTATCTACTAAAGGAATCGTGTAGATTTCTGTGGCTCCTGAAACTTTGAGGGCATTAATATGCTTTAATAAAGATTCCTGAGAAGGTTGATCAATAACGGGTCCAACATCATTATTAAAATTTCCCGTATCTCCTACTTGTAATTCTTTCATAGCCCCCTTAAGCATTTCTAATACTTGATCTGCAACTTCTTCTTGAAGGAGCAACAAACGCAAGGCAGAACAACGCTGCCCTGCACTTTGGAAAGCAGAGGCAATAACATCGGAAACAACTTGCTCGGCCAAAGCCGTTGAATCCACAAGCATGGCATTTTGCCCCCCTGTTTCTGCGATGAAGGGAATAATGGCACTTTTTCGGGCGGCTAAGGTTTTATTAATATGCCACGCTGTTTTTGTTGATCCCGTAAAACAAACACCAGAAATACGGACATCGGGCAAAAGAACGTCGCCCACAACTCGCCCAGAGGCGGGAATTAAATGAACGACATCTACGGGAATACCTGCCTTATGCATGAGTTTTATAACGAAGGTCGCAATCAAAATTGTTTGGCTGGCAGGTTTTGCCAAAACCGTATTACCAGAAACAAGAGCTGCTACAATTTGGCCCGTGAAAATGGCCAATGGGAAATTCCAAGGACTAATACATAAAAACGTACCACGTCCTTTAAGAGACAATACGTTGCGTTCTCCTGTTGGGCCTGGCAAAGGTAAAGTCGTTGCCAGTTTATCACGGGCTTCATTGGCATAGTAACGGCAAAAATCAACGGCCTCACGCACTTCTGAGATACCATCGGGAATGGATTTTCCTGCTTCTTTGGATAAAAATGTCATGAGTTCGAATTCATTTTCCTGAATCAAATCAGCCAATTTATACAAACACTTAGCCCGATTTCGAACGGAAGTTTTCGACCATGTTTTAAAAGAAGTTGTAGCAGCCTCCAATGCCTTAAGAATGGGCTCACCCGACGTCTGATAAACAACGCCGATGGGAGCTGCATCCACGGGACTCACGACAGTTTTTGACTCTTTTCCCTGAATTTCTTTCCCTGAAATAATAGCATTTCCAACCCACTGTTTAGAGTTTCTATTTTGGTCTTGAATATCTTTTATAATGGCGCGCTCTGTTATATCCATCCCCCTAGAGTTCAAACGTCCAGGCAAAATATGAGACGGCAATTGAATTTTCGGATGGGTCGTTTTTCCTTCTTTCAAATGGTAAGAAACATCCTTTCTAGGATCTGCGATCAAGTGTTCCATAGAAGCATTAGGTCTGGTGACCTCATTGACGAAAGATGAATTTGCTCCGTTTTCAAGGAGACGACGCACGAGATAAGGCAATAAATCTTTATATTTCCCAACAGGTGCATATATACGCACGGGAATATTTTGATATATTTCAGTGAATTTGGAACTTAAAAGTTGCTCGTAGAGTTCCTGTCCCATACCAAATAAGCATTGAAACTCAAAGTTTTTAGGGCTCAGCTTAAGAGCTGAGGCCATTTCCAAAATGCTCGCCACGCTATGGGCATTGTGTGTTGCAAACTGTGGGTAAAAACTCTCAGGTGCCTGTAATAGTTTTTGAGCACAAGCAAGATAAGAAATATCCGTTGTTTTTTTACGCGTAAAGACGGGGTACCCCTCAAGACCTAATTCTTGAGCCCGTTTAATTTCAGTATCCCAATAAGCTCCTTTTACAAGGCGCACTTTTATTTTTCGTCCCGTTTCTTTTGAAAGGTTTTGGATATGATCGAGAACATCCAATGCCCGTTTTTGATAGGCTTGAACGGCAAGTCCTAAGCCATTCCATTCTTTTAAATCTGGATCTTCAGCAACATTTGAAAATATTTCAAGGGACATTTCAAGGCGGTCTGACTCTTCCGCATCCACTGTCAAGTCAATATTATGTTGTTTTGCGGCACTGCATAATTCTTTAAGGCTCACCGTTAATTCTTGAACACATGTTTTCCACTGGGATACCTCATAACGCGGGTGCAGAGCAGAAAGTTTAACACTGATACTTGATCTTAGATGGTTAGGTTTTTTTGATTGGGATTCCTCATGGCCTATTTTTCCGATGGCATCAAAATAAGCATCAAAATAACGTTTTGCATCCTCTTTAGTACAAGCTGCCTCACCCAACATATCAAAAGAATGGCTATATCCTTTTTCTTTGTTGGATTGAACTTTTTTATAGGCCCCCTCAATGGAATCCCCCATAACGAACTGGTTTGCCAAAATATTGACGAGTTTTCTGCCCGTGTACGACACAATGGGTTTAGACAAGGATTGAACACTAAATTTGAGAGGTTTTAAAAGTTTATTATGGCTTTCTTTTAAAAAAGATGACGTCAATTTTAACAGTTGGTCCGTGGTTTTTTCAAGGATAGATGTCTTTTTTTCGACCACTGCTGAAAAAAAGACATTTTTCATTTTATCTTGAATTAAGGCATAAGCCGTTGCGTGATCAGGCACTCGAATTAAAGATTCTGCTAAGGCCATTAACGCCAATCCTTCCTTAGAAGAAAGGGGGTACTTGGTCATCAAGCGATCAATGGAACTGGCTTTTTCATGGGCACAACGCACCTGTTTCACCAACTGACGGGCCTTATCTTGGATGCGTTTGTTTTGTTCCATGGTCAAAGAAAAGCTATTAAGAAGATTTTGAACAACTTCTTTTTCAGGGGCGCGGTAAAAACGATTTAAATTTTTCGTCATCTGTTAGCTACTCCAAAACAAAGCTATTTTTGTTGTCGCCTTTCAAATATAAGCGACGCAATAATAGATAGAGATAACGCAAATCCAATAACAGATAAAGAGATAAAACTAGGGATCTTGATAAAATGATGCAAGATAAGTTTCAAACCAATATATCCAAGGATAGCAGCAAGGCCATAGGAGAGATAAACAAATTTCACCGCCATATTAGCAATAACAAAATAAAGAGCACGCAATCCTAGGATCGCAAAGATATTAGATGTAAAAACAATATACGTATCTTGTGTGATGGCAAAAATTGCAGGAATGGAATCAATGGCAAAAATAACATCGGAAAATTCGATACTTAATAAAACAAGGAACAACGGAGTGGCAAGTCTTTTTCCCTTTTCTACGGTAAAAAACTTATCGCCATTTCTTTTTTTACTCAGGGGGAGGTAGCGTTGTAAAAACAAGACCATAGGATGCTTGGTGAAGTCTTTTTCTTTGGTTTCTTCTTGCATAAAAGTATAGGCAGTGTGGATCAAAAAAGCACCAAAAACATAAAACATCCAACTAAATTCCGCGATCAAGACAGACCCAAGGGATATGAAAATAGCACGCATAATAATGGCCCCAATAATCCCCCACATCAGCACGCGATGCTGATATTTCAAAGGAACTTGAAAGGCACGAAAAATTGTGAGGAAAACAAACACATTATCAAGGCTTAGGGATTTTTCCACCAAATACCCAGTTAGAAATTCTATGCTTGCCCGTTCTCCTTTAAGGTAATAAATATAAATATTAAAACAAAGGGCAAGGGCTATCCAAACAACGGTCCATCCAAGAGATTCTTTGATGGTGATCTCGTGAGATTTTTTATGAAACACGCCAAGATCTATGCAGATCATCACAAAAATGATGCCAAAAAACAAAAACCAAGGCGCGTTATTTGAAAAAAAACCTACCATTTTTATATATTAATGAACCTCTTTTGTGATCTGGTAAAGAACAGACTCATAGGCTGATGTCAGCCCCAAAACAAAGGCAGAAATTTTATGTTCCGCGATAGGTGTTGTCTCTGAAAACTGTTTTTGCCATATAATTTTTCTGCCTTTAGACGATAATAATTTTACAGTCATTTGAATTTTGGCATAAATTTTATTTTTTTCAATAATAACATCAAAGGCCTCAAGGGAACTTTCTATGATATTATCTCGGTGAAAAGACTCCTGAGCATACCCAACAGCTTTAAATTTTTCAGAGGTCATAAGTGCCTTTATCAAATGATCTTGTATAAGGTCTGGTAAATTTCCTTGAATGACAACGCCTGAAACATGATCGGTTACCGTAATAAGGTCTTGATCTTTTTTTTCTTTATGAGGAACAGAGTGATAAATGGAGTGACGGACGGATAAACGATTGTTTTCATAACGTGTCGGGGTCAATGGTTTTGAAACGGCGATGCTTTTGGATCGTCCTTTGGGTAATGGTGAATAAGTTATTGAAGGATTCAAAAATATTTTTTGCGGCGCAGGACCTGGATCTGGCAACAAACTTACACATCCATTTTGTAAAAAAAGAGCCATAAAAAGAAAGAATAATAAAGGCATTTTATTATTAACCATCAACTTTGTATCCTTGGTTATGTGACGCTGAAAGTGTTGAAAGGGGGCTTTGACGCACCATCTTCATCATATCTGAAACTTGGTCCGCAGCTCCGCCAACCTTTCCTGTCATTTGAGTTAATGCTGGCAACCCTGTTTCAAAAAACAGAGCTATGGACTCTTTATTATACTCAATTAAATGGCGCATGGACTTCGAGGTATTTTTAAATTCTGACAATACATTTTTCAAAGAATTTGGCCCCTCTGCTAAATCTTTTGTGAGAGTTTTTAAATTTTGAAAAGTAATCCTAGATTCTTTAATCATACGGTCATCAAAAAATTTATTCAATTGCACCGCAACGGCCGTAAGTTTCTCTAAGAGTTCAGGAGCTTTCGAGAAAAGAGTTTCAAGACTAGAGCGTTTAGAGTGAATAATCGGCATTTTTTCTCCCTTTGAAATTTTTAACAAAGGGCTATCTTGCTCGCTGCCTTTTATCTGGACAAAAGTATAACCAGTAAGGCCCTGGGCCTCAATTGTGGCAATACTGCTTTCGCGGATCAAATCAGGGCGGTTAATATCTACGGTAACTTTAATACGGTTCACATTGCTTTTATAAACACCAATTTTTCGAACTTTACCAATGGGAATACCTTGATATAAAACATCTTCGTTTTCACGGAGCCCTGTAACCGATCCTGCAAAATCAATGCGATATAAATTTTGCTTCGTACCAAAATCTGCCTTGGAAAACCAAACAACAAAAAGGGTCCCAGCAATTAAAATTGCTAAGGTTACTATGCCAACAAGAAAGCTATTCGGTTTTGTTTCCATATTTTTTATTCTTTTTTATTTGATGTCAGCATACCCTTACTTCTGTTTCCAGAGAAATACTCCTGTATCCAAGGGTGGGGATTTTTACGAACTTTCGCAAGGGGCCCTTCAATCATTTTTTTATCTACAATAACACCGACCTTATCACAAATAGCAAGAGAACCAAGGTCGTGTGTAATCATCACAACTGTCAAACCTAAATTTTTCTTTAATTTCACGATGAGCTGATCAAATTTTTCAGCAGATATGGGATCGAGACCCGATGTTGGCTCATCCAAAAAAACAAGATCCGCATCAAGAGCTAGGGCCCGCGCCAGAGCCGCCCGCTTAACCATCCCACCTGAAAGGTCCGAGGGGAACTTTGTTGCCGTGTTGCTGGGCAAACCCACAAGTTGCATTTTATAGTAAGCAAGATCACGGGCACAAGATAATGAAATACCGCCCTGCTCAATCATTGGTACACAAATATTCTGCAAAACATTCAAAGAACTGAATAGGGCCCCACTTTGAAATAAAATTCCCATACGTTTTTTATACTCAAAAGATTGCGTTACAATAGAGCTATCAACCCCAAAGAGATTAATAATACCATCTTGGTGGGGGCGTAGTCCCAACATAGCATTTAACAAAACAGTTTTCCCCGTGCCAGATCCCCCAACAATACCAAAAATCTGACCGCGTTCCACGGTCATGGCTAACCCATCATGGATAGCCTGGGATTTAATGATTGTTTTTAAGTTTTTGATTTCGATAATTTTAGTCACGAAAAAAAATTTCCTTTAAATTTTTAAAATCGAGAACACCACAGAAAAAATAGCATTCAAAACAATAACCATAAAAATAGATTTCACGACGGATTTCGTTGTGCGGCGCCCCACATCTTCTGCACCACCATTAACGCGCAATCCTTCATAACAACCGATTAACCCAATAAAAAAAGCAAACACAGGAGCTTTGGCAATTCCCACCCAAAAAGTTGCGGGCGTAATGGCTAGTTGAAGCTGATTTAAGAATTGATCCAAGGAAAGCCCAATGATTTCCATGGACATATAGGCGCCGCCAGCCAAAGCAACGAGATCACAAAAAACCGTCAATAAGGGTAAAACGACCATGAGAGCAAGAATGCGTGGAATCACAAGAAGCTGATAAGGATCCAATCCTAAAACCTTCATGGCGTCTATTTCTTGATTGAGTTTCATGAATCCAATTTGCGCCGTAAAAGCACTACCAGAACGTCCAGCAACAACAATAGCCGTCATTAAAATCCCAAGTTCTCGCAAGACGGAAACTGCCAACAAGTTAACGGTGAAAATTTCAGCCCCAAATTTTTCCAGTTGGCTTACCCCTTGATATACAAGAACCACGCCAATCAACAAGGCTACAAGTCCAATAATAGGGAGGGCTCGAACCCCCGTATAATCTAAAAACTTGATAAAGGATTTATAACGGAATTTTTGAGGGTCCCAAATGCAGGACCAAAAAGACTGTAAAACACGCCCTAAAAAAGTAACCAAACTTACGAATTGAAGCCAACTTTTTTGAACTTTACTTCCAAGTAATGTTATTGGATTTACGGAAACTGGCTTTAAGGCCTGGCTCACATGGGAGGGAACCTTAAATTCTTTGAGCTCTTGAATAATTTCAAGGCAATCACTTGAACAACTATCCAAAGAAACAATGGTTTTTCTTTGTTCAAGAGACTTAATAAAGGATGCCAAACGCCAGCTACCAAAAGTATCCATGGAGGTAACTGTCTTAAAATCAAGGGTGATGGTCTTTAAGGAAGAGGGTAAGTCTTGAAGCATTTTCAAAAGAATTTCCCGCAAGACGAACCATTCATCTACTTCAAAACACCCAGAAAGAATGAGGCTCCCAGAAGTTTTAGATTGAGAAATATAAGTAACTTGAGGCGTGTGGCCCATAATGTGGAGAACTCTCTGTAAATACTCTTGTAGCTAATAAACTTATCATCCAAAAATGCTAGACGTGGGCGTCATACTGAAGGATTTAAAAGCTTAATTTTTTTCTTATCCCCACAACTATACAAGAGTATTATCTAAAAATCACGCCATTACTGAATGTTTTTGAAATGACTATACTGTGGCTTTGACTTTTTTATCCATAAGGTAATGATCCAAAGTTTTTGTCAAAATATCATCAAGGGTTGAATGAGGTTCCCAATCAAGGTGTTCTTTTGCATTATGAATAGCAGGAACACGAAATCCTGGGTCTTGGTAACCCGCTCCAAAGTATTTTTGCCCATCAACAATGGTGATTTTTGTAGTGCTTGCTAGGTGAGCATACTGTGGATAATTTTTAATTTTCGACAAAAGTATCGTGACCATGTCTTTGATGGAATAATCGTTTTTTGGATTACCTAGGTTAAAAATACGGCCGTTGGCCTTGTTATCTTTATTTTCGATAATACGCATGATGCCATCAATACCTTCGTCAATATCTGTGAAGCAACGACGTTGATTTCCACCGTTGATGAGTTTAATTTCACCGTGATGAAGGATATTTGAGAGGAAAAGCGTCAAGGACCTAGCGCTGGCACCTGGTGTTTCGTTGAGGCGATCTAAGCGAGGGCCAATCCAGTTAAAGGGACGGAATAAAGTATAGTTAAGCCCTTCTTTTTGGCCATAGGCATAAATCACACGGTCTAGCATTTGTTTGGAACAAGAGTAAATCCAGCGCTCTTTATTAATAGGTCCCAACACAAGATTTGATGTTTCTTCATCAAAGGCATCATCGTCACACATGCCATAAACCTCTGAAGTAGAGGGGAAAATAAGACGTTTTTTGTATTTAACGCATAAGCGTACTACTTCAAGATTGGATTCAAAATCAAGTTTGAAAACACGTAAAGGATCGGAAACATAAATGGCTGGATTGGCAATGGCCACAAGGGGCAATACAATATCACAGGCTTTAACTTGTTCTTCGATCCAGTTTTCCTTTTCAAAAACATCGCCTTTTGTAAAATGAAAACGTTCATTACCGAGAGATTTATCAAGGTTATCATCATCACGGTCAAGACCTATAACGGTCCAATCTTTTGTTTCCATTATTTTGTCAGTGAGGGTGCTACCGATAAAACCGTTGACACCAAGAATAAGAATTTTTAGAGGTGTTTTCATATTTATTTATCTTTCTTTTTTTTATGAGTTGCTTTGGGAGATGTTTTTTTTACAGGTATTGTGTCTAAAATTTCTTTAATTAGAAATCTTGGTCGGCGTCGCACAACTTCATAAATACGACCTACATATTCGCCCACAATACCAATGCCAAGAATAGCAACACTAATGAGAAAAATAACGATGGTCATAAGGGTGAACATCCCCTGTGCCTCGGGGCCAACAATAAGTCGACGAGCCACAAGATAAGCAACAAGAATCCCGCTGAGAAAAGAAACTATAGATCCAAAAACCGTACAAACATGGAGAGGCGCCATGGAAAAACCAGTAAACAAGTCAAAAGTTACGCGGATGAGGCGATACACGTCATATTTGGATTCACCTTCTTCACGGGCATCATGGCGGATCAAAATTTCCGTTGGATTTGTGGCAAAACGATAGCCAAGGGCGGTGATAAAAGTGGACGATTCATCACATTGTGTGATGAGGTCCACGATGCGGCGAGCATAAAGGCGCATCATGCAGCCTTGGTCTGTGATATGGATATTGGTTACTTTTCCACGAAGTTTGTTCACCATTTTGGAAGGGAGGCTGCGGAGCCAATAGTTGTCCTTGCGACCGTTTCTGATGGATCCAATATAATCGTATCCTTCTTCGTATTTCTCGAGAAAGCGCGGAATTTCTTCTGGGGGATTTTGAAGGTCAGCATCTAGATTAATAATGACCTCGCCTTTA
>JAJRPZ010000058.1 GCA_024280495.1 Alphaproteobacteria bacterium | reverse complement strand
TGTTTGTAGCCTTTGGGCATTCTATTCTCCATTGTTTTCCAACGTAGAGTTTAGACGAATACCTGACTTTTCACTTCCTCAAAATGACGCACTTCATTTCTGAAACGGCGAATGATTAGTTTTTTGTTTACACGAGGCGTAAGGGACGACGGCTATACTTATAGCCAAGGAGCATAGTAACAAAGTATAAACGTAAAAATGATTAGCTATACGAAGCCCTCGATCCTAATATTCTCCATGCTTGTCCTAATAACTCATTCATAATTTCTTGTACGGAGGCTTCTTTTTTAACAAAACCAACACTTTGACCAGCCATAAGGGACCCATGGTCTATATCTCCATCAACCACTGCCTTGCGCAACGAACCTGCCCAAAAATGTTCAATTTCCATTTGTGCTTCACTCAATCCTAGAAGTCCATCATCCACACGCTTAATCATCTCACGTTGAAAATTCATAAAATCTTCAGTTGCCATGTTGTGAAGAGCGCGCACTGGGATCACTGGTAAACGGGGATCTATTTGCGATGAAACTACGGCATGTCGTGCGGCCCCTTTCATGAAAGCTTTTTTGAAATCAGGATGTGCTTGGCATTCTGTTGCACAAACAAACCGTGTGCCCAATTGACAACCCGAAGCCCCCATTTCAAGGTAACTAACCATTATATCCCCACACCCAATACCACCAGCAATAAATACAGGGACGTTTTTAATGTGAGGTAATATTTCTTGGGCCAAAACAGAAGTCGAAACGGGGCCAATATGCCCACCAGCTTCATTTCCTTCAATGACGAGAGCATCAGCACCATATTGAATCATTCGCTTGGCAAGCACCAACGCTGGCGCAAAGCAAATAATTTTAACCCCCGCTTTTTTTAAAATTTCAATGGACTGTTTTGACGGCACGCCTCCAGCTAAAACCACATGGGAAATGCTTTCCTCGATACAAACCTGAATTAAGTCATCTAACTGTGGATGTAGCGTTATAATATTTACCCCAAAGCTTTTCTTTGTTTTTGAACGGGTCTTTTTAATTTCCTCACGTAAAATATCAGCAGGCATAGCCCCACTTGCCAGAATACCAAATCCACCAGCATTAGAGATAGCAGCAACCAAGTTATGCTCGGATACCCAGGTCATTGCACCCCCTAAAATTGCATATTCGCACTGCAAAAATTCACAACCACGCGCCCAAAGACCCTTAAGGTGATCCATGGCGACTTCTGTTCTGGTGTCATCAATAGGAGAAATAGTAGGGGAAATCATTTCATTAACCTTCCTGCGTTTGTTTTGCACTTATTTTACTCCCTTACATCTCATAAGAGAAGGACGATTTTGGAGCGGTAGATTCAAGTGAAAACGATCATGTAAAATCTGAACAAATTCATCTGCATACTCCTCTGAAACTAAAATGCTTAATTTGAGCTCCGTTGCTGTCATTCCATACATAGAAATGCCAAAGAATTCTAAAGACTCGCCGACCACATTAGCGACAGAAGCATGACCACGCAGACCGACACCAACAATGGAAACCTTAGCAAGACGTTTTTGATTAAATATAGTGCCATAATTCAATTGAGACCTTAGATCTTTGAGAATTTTCAGAACCAGGTCAAAATCATCGGAAGGCACAGTAAATGATAAGTGATGTTCATCAAGCAATATCATATCAACACTAATATTGTATTCTGAAAGTATTGAAAATAGGGGTGTTGTTGCTCCTGGACTTGACGGCAACCCCATAACAAGAAACCTTACTTCTTTTTTATTGCAAACAATACCTGAAATATTTTCTGTCTCAAGAAACGGGGAAGATTTTACTATGAAAGTCCCCTCGGATTTTTTTTTATCAGAAAATGTGGGAAGAATACGCAAGGCAACATCTTGTCTCATGGCGGCTTCAACGGCACGAGGATGTATGATTTTTGCTCCTTGTGAGCATTTTTCAAACATTTCTTCAATGCTAATTTTATCAAGAACTCTTGTGTTGGATACTAGGGAAGGATCTGCCGTTGAAACGCCATCAACATCCTTATAAAGGCGGCACTCATTCGCACCAAGAGCTGCGGCAATGACAACGGCCGAGACATCAGAGCCCCCTCGACCAAATGTCGTGATACGTCCATGGGCATCGACTCCTTGAAAACCTGATACAATGGGTGTTATATTTTCATTCAATAGATCTTTTAGATGGCTCACATCTACGCCTTCAATGCGAGCTTTGGAAAAATCAGACGACGTGACAATGGGAAGTTGCCACCCTTGAACAGGTTCGCATGCAACGTCAAGGGAGTGGCAGGCAAGAGCTAAAAGACCAGAAGAAATTTGCTCGCCTGCCGAAATCACAACGTCGAAGGCTGATGACAAGGTCGAAGGCCGCGCGTCATTCATAAAAGAGTCCGCAAGGGAAGCTAAGCGATCCGTCTCTCCTGCCATGGCAGAAACGACCACGACAACTTGATAACCTTGGGCTTTTAAATCAATGATGATAGCTGCTGCATTCAATATGCAATCTTTATTGGCAAGGGAAGTGCCGCCAAACTTAATAACGAGAAGAGTCATTAATCCATATTTCCTATTAATCTCACTTCATTTTTAGGTGAAAGAATATGAAATAGCAAGTTTATCCTTTTCGGTGAGGGGTTTTAATGAATCATTAATACCTTTGTGATGAAAATTGATTCTGAAATGGTTGTATTTCAACGATCATCAAAGGAGATATAGATGACAAATTTTAAAAACTTACTTTTTACATTAATATTTTTGACACCAATAGCGGCGTTTTCTGGCGAGCATACAGCGCCCGCAAGTGTCGAGGGAGCAAAAATAATTGATGCTGCTGAAGCTAAAAAACTATTTGATGAGGGCACGGCGGTTTTTGTGGATGCACGTCAAGATTCTGCCTATGAAGAAGGACGTATTCCTGGTGCTATTCATTTGGATGTTAAGATCAAAGGAACTTATGATCAAAAAAATCTGGAGAAAAACTTACCTGATAAAAACGCCACTATTGTTGCTTATTGTAACGGTGAGAAATGCACTCGTGCCTCCATGGCCTCTGCATTTTTCGTTTCTGCTGGGTATAGCAATGTGAGGTATTTCCGTACTGGTTTCCCTGGTTGGTCGGCTGCTGGAAATCCTATTGAGTAAAGAAAACACCTGGGAGAGGTAAATTCTTTCAGGTTTTTAAGCGGAGAGAATGATGTTATTAAGAACAAAAATTATCATGAGTACTGTGGCTGCCATTCTTGTGGTTTCAGCAAGTATTTTTTACGCTTGGCACCTTTCTCGAAGCGATTCAGACAAAGAGTTTGAAACTGCGACTTTATCTGGCCGTATGGCTTTATGGAATAAAGTTGTTAAGGCTCAAGCTGATTTAATGAAATCGAAAACAACGAGTTTAAAACGCAATCGCCCCCTCATGAAAGCCGTTATCGAAAGTGATGTGGATACTCTTTCAAGGGAAGCCGTTTATGATTATAATCGGCTGAGTTCATCGAAAATTCTTGATAATATGGTGATCGTCAATTTGAAGGGCAAGGTTCTTTATAACGCCAATGATTCAAAGAACAATAACACCTATATCTCTTTATCTAATCGTATATTTAAATCTAAAAAATCTATCCGAGGCGTATCTTTAGTGGGTGAAAAACCTTATATTACCATGGCATTTCCCCTTTACAGTCGTGGAAAGCTCGTAGCTGCGGCCATTTATAGCAAAGGATTTAAGGCTGCTTTGAAGGATTTTAAGGATAATAGTGCAATGGAACCGTTTATTGTTTCTAAGGACAATAAAGTATCCTTTTCTTTAGATGAAAAAACCAGTGAAAATATACTTTTTAATATTCCTGATAAATTGACCAATTCAGGTTACCAAGTTTTGAACCATGAAGGTGCTTATCTCGCCATCGCCAGTGTTGATATCATGGACCTTAATAATAAGGCAGTGGCCAATTTAGTGTCGACACAAGATGTCACTGCATCCTTTAAGGCAGCGCAAAAAATAGATTGGATTACATATGCAGCAGTTATCTTTCTGATTATTTTGAGTATTGTGGCTATTTTCTTTTTTCTTTCAAGATCTTTCGCGCCATTGAACGCAAATATTGAGACCATTGAACGTCTTACCGATGGGGATACTAATATTGATATTCCCATTCCTACAAAAGATGAAATTGGTAAGCTTTCTCGGGCCATGGTGGTTTTCAAGAAAAAACTTATTGAAATGCAAGCCGCCGAAAAAAACAAATTAATTGAAGCAGAAAAAAATCAAAAAGAAATAAAACAGAAAATGCTTGCCATTTCTGATCGCTTGGAAACAGAAATGAAAAATGCTGTTGCGACTCTTTTAGAACATTCAGGGAAAGCTTTTACGCTTACGTCTGAAATGAATGAATCCAACCATAAATTACGCAACGAAGCCAATGCAGCAACGAGTACAACGGAAACAGCTACCCAGAATGTTGAAAGCGTTGCGGCGGCGTCTGAAGAACTATCTTGTGCAATTCAAGACATCACCCAGCAAGTTTCTCACGCGACTTCTGTTAGTAAATCTGGGGTTGAGGCTTCGACCATAACGTCTAGAAAAGTTGAAAGACTTTCATCGGCA
>JAJRPZ010000057.1 GCA_024280495.1 Alphaproteobacteria bacterium | reverse complement strand
TAAAATCAAAAAAACTTGCCTTACAAGATTTGGATCTATATCTTAATAATAAAATTAAGGAAATAACGTCATGCATATTGATGAAAAAACCGTGCGAAAAATAGCTAAACTCTCTCGGATTCAAATTTCCGATGCAGAAATTCCTGCTCAGCAAGAAGGATTGAGTAAGATTTTAACTTGGGTTGAGCAATTGGGCGACGTTAATACGGATAATATTGCACCACTGACAAGTGTTCATTTAACGGAAATGCCTATCCGCGAAGACGTCGTAACCGATGGTGATAAAGCGCGTTGTATTTTGTCCAATGCCCCTGAAAAAGAACTAAATATGTTTGCCGTTCCCAAAGTCGTGGAGTAAGAAAATGACTGATTTAACAACACTTTCAATGCTGGAGGCCAAAGAAGGCCTCGCTTTAAAAAAATTCTCTTCCGTAGAGCTTACGAAAGCTCATATCAAAAAAATGGAAGCGACACGCGATTTGAACGCTTTTATTACTGAAACTGCTGACCTTGCCTTATCTGGGGCAGAAAATGCCGATGCGCGCCTTGCCGATGATGTCGCTGGCATTATGGAAGGTTTACCCATTGGGATTAAGGATCTTTTTTGCACGAGGGGTGTCAAAACAACGGCTGGTTCTAAAATTCTTTCTAATTTTATTCCTCCCTATGAATCCACTGTGACGCAAAATTTATGGTCTGCTGGTGCCGTTATGATGGGTAAATTGAATTTAGACGAATTTGCCATGGGATCTGCTAATCTTACAAGTGCTTATGGTCCAGTGAAAAATCCGTGGAAAGCAACTGATGATTTGAACAAGGAATATGTACCTGGTGGGTCATCTGGTGGATCAGCAGCAGCCGTTGCTGCTGGATCTGTTATGGCATCAACGGGGACTGATACGGGGGGGTCCATTCGCCAGCCAGCCGCTTTTTGTGGTTTAGTGGGTGTTAAACCTACCTATGGGCTTTGTTCTCGTTATGGAACGGTGGCTTTTGCATCTTCCCTTGATCAAGCTGGTCCAATAACGAAAACCGTTCGGGATTCCGCTTTAATTCTAGAAGCGATGGCTGGGTATGACTCGAAAGATTCAACGTCTCTAAAGTATGAAATACCCTCTTATAATACCCTTATGACTGGTGACGTGAAAGGCTTGAAAATTGGTATTCCAAAAGAATATCAAGTGGGTGGCTTGGATTCTGAAATTGAAGATCTCTGGAAAAAATCCATCGCTTGGTATCAAGAAAATGGGGCGGAAATCATTGATATTTCCTTACCACATTCAAAATATGCGTTGCCAGCTTATTATATTTTGGCACCAGCAGAAGCCTCTTCAAACCTTGCTCGTTATGATGGCGTGCGATTTGGTCACCGTGCCGAAGATGTGACGAGTCTTGATAATCTTTATGAAAAAACACGGGGTGAAGGCTTTGGCGATGAAGTCAAACGTCGAATTATGACGGGAACTTATGTTTTATCTGCTGGTTATTATGATGCTTATTTCGTTAAAGCCCTTAAAGTACGTCGTTTGATTTGTCAAGATTTTGAGGAAGCTTATAAGAAAGTGGATGTAATTTTAACTCCCACAACGCCAACACCAGCCTTTGCCATTGGTGAAGAACCAAAAGATCCCATTGCCATGTATATGAATGACATTCTAACGGTAACAGCAAATATTTCGGGGCTACCAGCCATGTCCATCCCTTCTGGCTTTTCAAGTAAAGGTCTGCCCTTGGGGATGCAGTTGATTGCCCCAAAATTACAAGAAACACGTTTATTAAATGCAGGTCTCTTTTTGGAAACAGCTGCAAATTTCCAAGGCCTTGCCACTAACGTTGGGAGAATCTCATGAATAAAACTGTAGAGAATAAAGTTGATCCAAGGTGGATTAAAGGACAAGAAGGTTACTGGGAACTGGTGATTGGTCTTGAAGTTCATGCTCAGATTATCTCTAAAGCCAAGCTTTTTTCAGGGGCTTCAACAAATTTTGGTGCAGATCCGAATACACAAGTTTCCCTTGTTGATGCGGCATTTCCAGGCATGTTACCTGTTATTAATCGCGTATGTGTTGAGCAAGCCATTAAAACAGGATTGGGCCTTGATTCTAAAATCAACTTAACTTCTTTATTTGACCGTAAAAACTATTTTTATGCGGATTTACCTCAAGGGTACCAGATTTCACAATTTAAAACGCCTATTGTTGGTAAGGGGCACCTTGATATTGAAATCGAAGATCAAGATAAAAATATAATGGAACGCCGTATTGGTATTGAGCGTTTACATCTGGAACAAGATGCTGGAAAAAGTATCCATGATCAACATCCAACACAAACCTATATTGACTTAAACCGTTGTGGTGTCGCTTTGATGGAAATTGTTTCTGACCCTGATATGCGCAGTATTGCCGAGGCACAAGCCTATGTAAAAAAATTACGGTCTCTTTTGCGATGTCTTGGAACTTGTGATGGGAACATGGAGCAAGGCAGTATGCGTGCTGACGTGAATATTTCATTACGTCGCCCAGGTGCTGAACTTGGGACGCGGGCTGAAATTAAAAATGTGAACTCCATTCGTTTTATGGGGCAGGCCATTGCTTACGAAATTGATCGTCAACGTGACCTTTTAGAACATGGTGAAAAAGTCATTCAAGAAACGCGTCTTTTTGATCCCGCTAAAGGCGTAACACGTTCCATGCGTTCAAAGGAAGACGCCCACGATTATCGTTATTTCCCAGATCCTGATTTACCACCTTTGGTTATCTCTCAAAATGTTGTGGATCGTATTAAAAGCACTATGCCAGAATTACCTGATGAAAAGAAAAAGCGTTATAAGGCTGATTATGAGTTGAACTCATATGACGCAGGAGTCTTGACAGCAGATATAGATACGTCTGCATATTTCGAAGGTGCTCTGTTAAAAATTCAAAATAAAAGCTCAAGCAGTATTAAACTCTTAGTGAACTGGTTGACTGGTGAATTATTTGGTTTTCTTAATAAAGAAAATGTTGAACTCAGAGATTCTAAAATCACTCCAGAAATGCTGGCTGAACTTGTTGACGTTATTGCAGATGACACGATTTCAGGAAAAATAGCCAAGAAAATTTTCCCTGATATGTGGGAGAGTGGTGCTATGCCAAAATCCATCATCGAAGAAAAAGGCCTACAACAGGTAAGCGACGACGGTGCCATTAACGTTATTGTTGATGAAATTATTACAAATAACCAGGATAAAGTTGAGCAATATCGCGGTGGTAAAGATAAACTTTTTGGATTTTTTGTTGGTCAAGTTATGAAAGCCATGCAAGGTAACGGAAACCCCAAAACCATTAATGATATTTTACGCGAAAAACTTGATCATCATTAAAAAATGATGCCTCGACGACAATTTAAACAGGGAGAAAAAAAGTGATTAAATTTAAAGAAATTACTCTAGTAGTTTTATCTATTTTTTTAATATCAAAGAATTCTTATTCATCAGATAGTGTGACAAGTAGTGACGATGACATGTTCTATAAGATACCCTCGCCAAGACCTAGTCTAACAGAGGTTACTGGTGATTCTCCTTGGCATTGGAATTCAACGATCACCATTGAAGGTAAAACTTGCATGGGAATCAAAGACTGGATTGAAAATACTTTTATAAATATAGCCTTGGAAAGTAAGGTCTATTTATCTTATTCTTTCATTCAGGAAGATACTGAACGTCTTCAAGAACGGTGTTTTCTTGATTATATTTCTGTTGGAAAATATAAAAACTGGTTAGTGGATGATTATAAATCAAGTCTAATGGGCATGTTCCAAGATTTGATTGACGCCACGAAAATAATTACTGAGTCTGATAGTTCCATGACAAAAGTAATCTCATTGGATGGTAAGAAACTTGCTATTATACCAAGTAGCTTGAGAAAATTAAGTAAATTAATTCGTCTAGATCTTAAATGTAACAATATCAAAGCACTTAATGTTAGAGATTTAGTTGATCTTGGTTCTTTAAGGTTTCTAAATCTTAGTGGTAATAATATCAGAGTTATTGATAGAGATGCCTTATTATATTTAAAAAAATTAGAATCTCTAGATCTTAGTTGGAATAAAATTGATCTCATTAATGAAGGAACCTTTGAGGGGCTAAGTCGATTAAAACATTTGAGTCTCGATGAAAATAAAATCAATCAGCTTTATCCCAAGACCTTTGAGGGACTTTTTATGTTAGAATCTCTAGATCTCAGTTGCAACAAAATTAGTGTTCTTAATGAAGGAACCTTTGAAGGGCTTGGGGTACTTAAATATCTATACTTTTATAAAAATCAAATTTCCCTTATTCAAACAAATGCCTTCAAGGGACTTCAGTCTTTGGTTGATTTGGACCTTAGTAGAAATGAAATTAATATTATGGATAATGGTGTATTTTCATCTATTAACACCTTGAAAACTTTAGATCTTAGCCGAAATAAAATTAGCGTTCTTAATGAAGAAACCTTTGAAGGGCTTGAGTTGTTAATGTATATGCACCTCAACTATAATAAAATCAACTTTATTAAAGATAAGGCCTTTTCTCAACTTAAAAAATTGATAACTTTAGATCTTAGTAGAAATAAAATTAGTGTTCTTGAAAAGGACATCTTTTATGGCCTCGAATCATTAAAAAACCTAATTCTCAATAGAAATAAGATTTATAAAATTAATTCATATGCTTTTATTAAGCTTAAGAAACTGAAGTTTCTAAATATCCGAACTAATGAAATCGAATTTTCTGATTCTGAAGATCCATGTTCTTCGGAAAATTCAAGTGATGATAATGAGGGCTTTTGGTGTCCAAAAGGGGTATATTTAAGTTATTAAGGGTTCAAGGAAAAGATTCTCAACTTTTTTGTTACATTGTTAATTTTCCAATACTTTCATTAAGTTGGGATTTTGACTTTTCATATTTTTTATAAAAATATCTATTATGGCGACCTATTAGGGACTTCCACAGAGCTTCCTATAGGTTTAAAATATAAAAAAAATTAACATAAAAAGTTACCATGTCACTTGTTCAAAAAATGAAAAACATTCGAACCTTTCAAAATATGTCAAAAAAATTTGATGTGACTGATAAGCGCATTTGGATTTTTTCTTATGATGTTTTACTGTCTTTAATGTCTCTTTATATTGCCGTCTCTTTTGTTCTTGGAGATCGTCAGTCTCTTGTATCTCCAAATTTCATGGTAAAGCAATCTGCTATCTTAGCCCTTATATCCATGGCTTTTTTTCTCTGGTTCCAAACTTATAAAGGCGTTTGGCGTTTTGTTACCTTACGTCAATGTGCTCTTATTATTGTCACTACGGCATTAGCATCCCTTGTTTACTGGCCTCTTTTGACCCTAGCACACACCCAACCCATTGATATTCCATCTATCATTGTTCTCGTGCAGTGGGGTACGCTTACTTTCTTGATGATTTTATCCCGTGTTTTACGCCGTCTTGTTCATGCACGCCACTTGGCCTATGAAGCTGATTCTCAATTAGAAATACCGATTTTTCGTGTTATTCTTGTGGGAGGAAAAATAGCTGTTACGAATTTTAAAAAATCCTATGAAGCGTTAAACGCAAAACGTTATGAAATTATGGGTATTGTAATGG
>JAJRPZ010000056.1 GCA_024280495.1 Alphaproteobacteria bacterium | reverse complement strand
TGCGAAGATTTATAGAGTAAAGGGCAGTCATGGTTAAGATAGATGCAAGCAATGATAGGATATTAAATCGTACATTAAGGTACGCAGTCACAAAACCAGCGCAAGATCCCGCAAAAAAGGCAGCTAAGGTTGCAAGCCAAGGGTTGTATCCAGTGATAATTAAAGTAGCTGCAACGGCGGCTCCCATGGGGAAGCTGCCATCGGCCGTTAAATCTGGAAAATCAAGCACTCGAAAGGAAAGGTAAACGCCAAGGGCAACTAAGGCAAAAATCATTCCCAATTCGACGGCACCTAAAAATTGTAGTAAATTCATTATACATTCCATTTGAGCCGCTCTCTCTCGACAATTATAAGAAGAAATAGAGAGAGTTAAAATAACCTTCTTATCATAAGGCAATTAAGGGATCAATGCACGGAGGTTTTTTTTGACCCATTCACTAAAAGGACTTAATCAATGATACTTGCAAAAAAAATCCTAAAGCGTTAAGTATAGAGTACCTCTCGTTATATTTTAAAGGCTCTATCCATGAAAATTAATGGCAATCATATCCGCCCTGGCAATCTCATTGAACATAATGGGCGTCTCTGGATCGCAACAAAAATTCAGCACACTCAACCTGGCAAGGGAGGGGCTTATGCGCAAGTAGAGCTTAAGGATATTCGTACTGGCACAAAACTCAATGAGCGCTTTAGATCTTCTGAATCCGTGGAGAGAGTGCGCCTTGATGAAAAGGAATATCAATTTCTATTTGTGGATGGAGATAATTATACCTTCATGAATAATGATACATTTGAGCAAATATCTCTACACAAAGACGTAATAGGTGAAACCGTTGCACCTTATTTACAAGATGGTACCTCAGTAACAGTCAGTTTCTATGAAGAAGAAGTTATTTCCGTTAAAGCACCTGATACGGTGATTATGGAGCTTGTTGAAGCCGATGGCGTTGTTAAAGGTCAAACTGCATCTTCATCCTATAAGCCTGGTATCCTTGAAAATGGCGTTCGGGTTATGATTCCCCCTCATATTTCAGCAGGTACGCGCATTGTCGTGAATACGGAAGACGGCACATACGTTGAACGTGCCAAAAATTAACACCCTTTATAAATATCTATATATTATAAAATTGACACCTACAAAGAAAGTAAGCCCCTATGTTTGATTCAAAACTCGCCATTTCAACACCAACTTTGAATGCTATGTTCACAGCTTCTACCAGAGCTGCCAAAGGCCTTATCCGTGACTTTGGAGAAGTAGAACATTTACAAGTTTCAAGAAAAGGTCCAGGGGATTTTGTATCCAAAGCCGACCTCAAGGCAGAGCAAACCATCATTGATGTTCTTCAAAAAGCAACGCCAACTTACTCTATGCTTCTGGAGGAAGCAGGTGAATTTGTTGGGCGTGAACCTGAATATCGTTGGATTGTGGATCCCCTTGATGGCACCACTAACTTTATCAATGCCATTCCTCATTTTGCCATTTCCATTGCCCTCGAGCACAAAGGTGAGATCATTGCTGCCATGGTGCACGATCCCATTAAAGATGAACTTTTTTATGCGGAAAAAGAAAAAGGTGCTTACCTGAATGATAGAAAATTACGGGTTTCTGCAAAGGCTAATTTTGATGATGCCGTCATGGGGGTGACTTTTCCACGTATTGATGACAAGGAAGAGTTTAATTTTTACGAAACCCTCAAGGGGGTAGAATCTAATACAGCGGCTGTGCGTCGCATGGGATCGGCGGTTCTCGATCTTGCTTATGTTGCCGCTGGGCGTTACGAGGGATATTGGGCCCAGGCCTTAAATCCTTGGGATATGGCAGCGGGATCACTTCTTGTGACTGAGGCTAATGGCATTGTAACCGATCTCAATGGAGGGGCTCATTTTATGAAAAGTCGCCATATTCTGGCAGGCACAGATTTGACCCATAAAAAAATGTTGGGCTTTATCGCGAAATAAGGTTTGAATTTTTTTCATGTAACGTCATTTTTGATCTTGAATATGAAACTTCAGAGTGCTATTAAGAGGATGTTGATGCCGAATTAGCTCAGTTGGTAGAGCATCTGATTTGTAATCAGAGGGTCGGCGGTTCGAATCCGTCATTCGGCACCACTTCTATCTTATAGTCTCAATGGGTATCATCTTATCTCAAAATAGATGATTATGTTTTTTTCTTTTTTGGTGCTAATCAAAACACTTCGTGATATTTTATTTACAATAGAACAAAAAAAGAGATCATCTTTGATTTCCCTACAGCCCATTCTTTTTACCATCGGTTTTTTTCTGACCACTCTTGCTGGGATGATGGTTATTCCCGCAGTGACCGATTGGTGGGTGGGGAATTACAACTGGCTTGGCTTTTCTATTTCTGCTCTCATTACTGGTTTTGTGGGGCTATTGATGACTTTTTCCAATCGTCCCTCTGGTAAAGTGATTTTGTCCGTCCGTGAAACTTTTCTTTTAACGGCAGTAACCTGGGTTTCAGTTTCTTTATTTGCAGCCCTTCCTTTTATGCTTTCTAACTCCACCATAAGTCATACGGATTCTTTTTTTGAGGCAATTTCAGGATTAACAACCACTGGAGCGACTGTTATTCAAGGGTTGGATTTTGCGAGCCACGGCGTTTTGCTGTGGCGTTCTTTATTGGAGTGGTTTGGGGGGATTGGCATAATAGTGATGGCTTTTACTGTTATGCCATTGCTTAAAATTGGAGGAATGCAATTGTTTAGGAGTGAATTTTCAGATCGCTCTGAAAAGGTTATGCCGCGAGTTTCTCAAATTGCCACAGCCATTGTTATAACCTATGTCCTTTTGACGATTTTGTGTGGCTTGTTGCTATATCTTGCTGGTATGAATCTTCTTGAGGCCGTTTGTCATGGTCTCACTACCCTTGCAACTGGAGGTTTTTCTACGTCCGATACGTCTATCGCCTATTTCAATAGCCCGTTGATCGAGTGGATCATTATGGCATTCATGCTCATTGGAGCCATTACTTTTGTCTTGTTTATCAAAATGTTTCAAGGGCGGTATCGTGCTGTATTAGATGATCATCAAGCTCTGACTTTTTTAAAGGTTGTGGGGGGAGGGGTTATTTTGATGACTTTATGGCGGATGCATGACCAAATCCCCATGATGCAGGCTTTTCGAGAGTCTGCCTTTAGTGTTTTATCTATCATCACCACCACTGGATTCACAACGGCAGATTACACCTTTTGGGGAATGTTTCCTTTGATGTTCTTTTTTATCCTCATGATGGTTGGTGGATGCACGGGATCATCGTCGGGAAGTATTAAAATACTGCGCTATCAAATTATTTTTGCCGTGGCACTGTCCCATATTCGTCAAATCAGACGTCCCCATGGTGTTTTCCCTCCAACCTATAATGGCGCAGTTATTCCAGACGCAGTTTCTATTTCAGTATTTACATTTTTCGCATTATATATCCTCAGTTTTGCCGTGCTGGTTTTGGGTCTAGGAATGTTTGATTTGGATATGTCCACGACCATTTCAGGAGCAGCAAGCGCGCTCAATAATATTGGTCCAGGTTTTGGTCCTGTCATTGGTCCCAGTGGTAATTTTTCGACGTTACCTGATGGTGCCAAAATTTTGCTTATGATAGGGATGATTTTAGGTCGCCTTGAATATATTACTTTTTTGATTCTGTTCTTACCAAGTTTTTGGCGTAATTAAATTAACTTTTCTCCTAAGATATCATTGTAAGTTTTTTGAAATCAGTTTATAAATAGATAGTAGTTAAAATTAAAGATATTTAAGGATTTTTTGAGTTTAAATCTTTATTTCTCTATGAGAATTTGACTTATCATAGTTTTAAAATAGGGAAAAAATAACGCCATGGGTCACGAAGCTTACATCGCAAATGTGATCATTATTCTGGTATCGGCTGTTTTTATTGTTTCTTTATTTCGCGCCTTTAATATTAGTTCCGTTGTTGGATATTTGGTGGCTGGACTTTTAATTGGTCCCCATGCCTTTGGATTTATAACGGATACGGCGACCATTGAGCTTTTGGGTGAGTTTGGTGTTGTCTTTTTGCTGTTCTCCATTGGTCTCAAAATGCCTATGCGGCGGTTTCAGGTTTTGCGCCGATATGTTTTTGGCCTTGGTCTCATGCAGGTTTTTGTAACCATTACGGTGATTAGCTCCATTGCTTATTTCTTTTCCTATGCCCCGACGTCAGCTCTCTTGATTGGAAGTGCATTGGCTCTTTCCTCAACGGCCGTTGGGTTGCAATTATTGTCAGAACAAGGGGATTTGGCGCAAAAATATGGCCGTATATCCTTTGCAATTCTCTTGTTTCAGGATCTTGCTGTGGTCGTCCTGTTAGTGCTGTTAACGACCCTTTCAACCCCTGAGCAAGATCTTTTAGATGCTTTGAGCACTGCAGGTATGAAGGCTGCTGTTGTTCTTATTCTCATCGTTCTTTTTGGTCAGCTCATCTTGCGTCCCGTTTTTCGAATTGTAGCAAAGCAAAAGGCTGAAATTTTTACTGCTGTGAGTATTTTGATTGTTTTGGTGACGAGTCTCGCAACGGATGCAGCAGGTTTATCAAAGGAACTGGGGGCATTTCTTGCGGGATTGTTACTCAGCGAAACGGAATACCGCCACCAGGTGGAGGCTGACATACAACCCTTTTATGGATTGTTATTAGGGCTTTTTTTTATGACCGTTGGTATGAATATCGATGTGCAAGTCATCATGGAAAAAGCGTCTGACATTGGTCTTTTGTTGGGGGGAATGCTCCTTGTTAAAGGCG
Organism: Alphaproteobacteria bacterium; assembly: GCA_024280495.1. Lineage (GTDB taxonomy): Bacteria > Pseudomonadota > Alphaproteobacteria > Caedimonadales > UBA9215 > UBA9215. The sequence goes on along the minus strand of JAJRPZ010000056.1, from coordinate 3,823 downwards.
TGATTATATACCTTTTATGTAAAAGTTTTAAAGTGCCATCTGGCTCATCTGTTCGAGTCGCTATGTTGCTTGCTGCTGGCGGTGAATTTGCCTTTGTTGTTTTAGGTCCTGCCGTTGAACAAGAATTAGTCTCAGCCGATGCTGCCCAGGTTATTTATATGACCGTTGCTATATCCATGGCATTAACGCCCTTCTTAACGCAATTTGGTTTATGGTTGAACTCGAAATTAGATTTGAAAGAATCTGACCCGGCTTTAAATTCAAAAAACACAGAGATTGATGACCTTCGGGATCATGTGATAGTGGCTGGATTCGGGCGCATAGGTAAGATGATTTGTCGTTTGCTTTCTGATCGAATGATTCCTTTTGTTGCCATCGATAACGATATGAATCGTGTGATGGAGGGGCGTGCCAGGGGCCTTCCTGTTTATTATGGCGATGCGACGCGAGATGTTGTTTGGAAAAGCTTAGGAGCGGAAAAAGCTGCGTCTGCTGTTTTGAGTTTGGAGGAGCCAAAGACCACCTTAAGAGCATCTCTAATGGTCTTGCGACGTTTCCATAACATTAAGGTTTCTGTCCGTGTGGATAATGATGAATACGAAGCTAAACTTGTTCAAGCGGGTGCCACAGTTGTGAAGCCCGAGAATTTTGAACCTAGCCTTGAGCTTGCCTCTAGTGTTTTAAAAGGAGTCGGGACTAATGATGATGAAATTAATCAAATCATTGATCTTTTCCGCCGCACCTATTCTCCCCAAGGTCATCCTGAGATTTTTAGGACGGATGATCTCGTTTCTAAAGGTGTTAATTCTGCCAAGGAACCACATGAAGGTGATGTTACCAACTTGGCTTTTGAAAAAATTGTTTTGGCGGCTGATTCCATTACGCCTTCTCAAAAACAATCGGATGTTTCATGAAGTTTGAAAAAAAAGAGCCGTGAAATTAGTTTTAAAAGGTGAATCGCTTCATTCTTCTTGTTATTTTCTTTGAAAAATTGTTAACTATAAACAAGGGCTTATTAAAAAAAATTCAGATTAATATTGAGAGAGAATTTTCATGCATGAAGGCATCGATTTAACACAAATAGCATTGATTGTTTTGGCAACTTTAAGCTTTGGACTTCTCTTCGAGCGTCTAAAACAACCAGCAGTTCTTGGTTATATTATGGGAGGCGTGATTCTATCTGCCTTCAATATGGCAGGGGATCGCGTTATGATTGAGGCCCTTGCTGAATTAGGTGTGATTATGCTTCTCTTCTTAGTGGGAATGGAGTTGAGTTTACGCTCTTTTAAACGCATATGGCTTCTTTCATTGGCCATGGCATTAACCCAACTGGGGGTGTCAATTTTAGTGGTTTTGGGTCTTTCAAAATTCTTTGACCTTTCCCTTGGTCTTTCCCTTGTTTTGGCATTTAGTATTGCATTGTCGTCCACGGCGGTTGCCATTAAGATGTTGGAAAGCATTGGGGAGCTACGAACGGAAACGGGGCAGGTTGCCGTTGGAGTGTTGATTGCACAAGATTTGCTGATTGTACCGTTGATTTTGATTATCCGTGGTATGGGGGGGGAAGGACTCGGTTGGGGAGTTGTTGTGAAAGTCCTTCTAGCAGTTTCTATATTGTTGGTAATAGTTTTTCTCCTCAGCCGCAAAGAAAAAATTGATTTACCATTTTCAAAACTTTATTCTGGTCATGAAGACTTACAGCCTTTGGCGGCCATGCTTTTCTGTTTTGGGATGGCAAGTTTATCTGGTTTAATGGAACTCTCTGCCGCTTATGGAGCTTTCTTAGGAGGGTTGATTGTTGGGAACTCTAGTGAGCGTCAAACAATGATTCATGCGACAAAACCTATCCAAAGCATTTTGATGATGGTGTTCTTTTTGTCCGTAGGTTTGCTCCTTGATTTTTCCTTTATCTGGGATAATATTGGGAAAGTTACCGTTCTTTTGATCTTTATTACCCTTGGAAAAACAGCCTTAAATATTGGGGCTCTTCGTTTGTTCCGCCAACCTTGGTCCAAAGCTTTTCTTGCAGGTCTCATCGTGTCTCAAATGGGTGAATTTGCTTTTGTTTTATCAACCATCGGTGCAGAGGTAAAAGTTATCGGGGTTTATGGGCAAAAAATGGTTGTTTCTTTGGCCGCACTTTCTCTCGTCTTGAGTCCTTTTTGGCTCATGGCAGCGCGTCGATTGCATGATTTATCCCCTGGTTTTGTTGGGACGGCCGATGAATTGGTGAATACGGTTTACGCCCCCCAAATGCAAGCTATTTCCAAAATCAAAATGAGCTGTTGGAAAATATTTTCCTCTATATCTAAAAGTAAGGATGACTCAGACTCTCAAGTCATACCCAAAGTAGACATTGTTGAAAAAAAAGATCCTAAATAAGAGTAAAAAGGTGCATTAATGCCAGATTTTTCCTTGGAAAAAATCATTATAGAAAAGCACTTTAAGTATTCATTGGTGCCACCTTTGTTAGTTGGAGTTGATGAAGCAGGATGTGGTCCATGGGCAGGCCCAGTGGTCGCAGGTTCCGTTGTTTTTCCTAATTTTGACCAAGTGCCTCAGGAATTGCTTCTCATTCTAGATGATTCAAAAAAAATGACCCAAAAAAAACGCACTAAGGCCTTTAATTTTTTAACGGGATTTAATGCTGAATCATTGATAGAAGGGGACTCTTTTACTTTTTCTACTTTATATAAAAATCAGTCCATACCTTTTTGTTACTGGTCCGTTGGCAATTCTTCTCCAAAAGAAATTGATAAGATTAATATTCGCCAATCGGCACTTCTTGCCATGGCGCGCGCCGTTGATTCTTTGCCCATTAAGCCTGAATTCGCGTTGGTGGATGGGATTGCTCATCCAACGCTTTCTATGGCTCATTCAGTTTTTAAAAAAGGAGATGGCCGTAGTTTTTCCATTGCTGCTGCTTCTGTTATTGCTAAAGTCTGCCGAGATATTTATATGAAGCGTCTTGCAAAAAACTTTCCTCATTATGGCTGGCATACTAATGCTGGTTATGGAACGAAGACTCATCAAGAAGGCCTTAAAAGTTACGGCGTGACGGAGCACCATCGGAAATCTTTTGCACCCATTTCACGCCTGATAGAAAAGACCCTTAATAATGAAAAACGAAACCAAGAAAGGATTGCTTTATGACTTTATTGATTTCCAAGCTTGAAGAAGGGGAGGGTAAGAAAAACAGATCTCCAGAATGGCTTATTTCTCCTGGGAAAATTGAGTACCCTTATGCACAGGATTTTATGCGTAATTATGTCATAAAACGTCAAAAAAATCCTGTGGAAACCAATGATCTTATTTGGGCCCTTGAGCATCCCCCTCTTTATACAGCAGGGACAAGCGCTAAAAGCTCAGATGTTCTTTCCTCTCGTTTACCTTGTTATGAGACAGGGCGAGGCGGAGAGGTGACTTATCATGGCCCAGGACAACGTATTTTATATGTTATGATGGATTTAACCCATTGGAAAAAGGATATTAAATGGTTTGTATGGTCCCTTGAGGAATGGGTTGTTTTAGCTCTTAAAGAACTCGGTCTTGATGTTTTTCGTCGGGAGGGACGAGTAGGATTGTGGGTTCCTGAAAATGAATGGCGGGATAATAAAATTGCAGCTATCGGGGTGCGTGTTTCAAAGTGGGTGACCTATCATGGTCTTGCCCTCAATGTGAATCCTGATCTCACAAATTATGAAGGTATCGTGCCCTGTGGTATCAAGGAACACGGTGTGACATCTCTTGAAAAACTAGGCATTAATGTATCCATGAAAGAAATAGATGGTCTCTTTAAAAAAACTTTTTCAAAGGCTTTTAC
>JAJRPZ010000055.1 GCA_024280495.1 Alphaproteobacteria bacterium | reverse complement strand
TTTTCACCCCATCTTCAAAGAGAGTACCGTCAAGAATACTCACACCTTTATCCAAAACTTTTTTTGTAGAAATGGCCACAACCTTTTTTGCTATATCTATTTTAACCTCATTAAAAATAGAAAGAGTTTCTGGGGTATTAACACCAATAACAATGGTTTGAGCTATACCTTTTGGTAAAATGATATTTTTCTTTGAAAGGACATAATTTTTTAAGTCTCCATGTCGATCAATATGATCTTCTTGAATATTTAAAAAGACAGCAATATCACATTCCAAATGAGGCACTCGTTCAAGTTGATAAGAAGAGAGCTCTAGCAAAAAAGCTGAGTTACTTTGAGGGACATCTAAAGACAGAACAGGAGTCCCGTTGTTACCAGCCATCAAAAAATTTGGTAAAAAGTGATTAATCAAAGCCGTCGTTGTAGATTTTCCATTTGTACCCGTCACACCAATATAGAAATTTTTGTCATGTGCTTGAGCCAGTAAATCCACATCACAAACAATAGGCACGTTATTTTGGTGGGCGAGATCTGCTGCTTTATGAGGTTTTGGAAACATATGGGGAATACCAGGGCTAAGAACGAGAGCATCAATTTTTTTCCACGGTATATCCTTTGGCGCGCACCATTCAATCAAATTTGAAAAATTAAATTTTTCTGAATCCATAGAATCATCATAGGCATAAGATTTAATACCCGCAGACTCAAGTGCTTGCAAAGTTGCGAGACCAGAACGTGCTAATCCGACAACATAATAAAGGCGATTCTCCAAAACTTTCAAATTAATCATTTTGTTTTCCCATTCCTATCGCAATTTTAATGACGTCATGCCAATAAGAGCTAAAATTATAGAAATAATCCAAAAACGGATAACAATAGTTTCTTCGGCCCACCCTTTTTTCTCAAAGTGATGATGAATGGGCGCCATCAAAAAAATCCGCCGCCCCGTCATTTTAAAAAACAAAACCTGCAAAATAACGGAGACTGTTTCCATAACAAAAAGCCCGCCAATAATAACCAAAACCAATTCATGTTTTGTGATAATGGCAATGGTACCAAAAGCCGCCCCCAAAGGAAGGGACCCCGTATCCCCCATGAATACCTGGGCTGGTGGTGCATTAAACCAAAGAAACCCGAGGCTTGCCCCAATCATAGACCCACAAATGACGGCAATTTCACCAGCACCAGAAACATAAGGAATTTGAAGATATTCGGAAAAAACCACGTGCCCCACCACATAGGAAATAATGGCAAAACAAAGGGCCGTTATCATCACTGGCACAATGGCCAAACCATCAAGACCGTCCGTTAAGTTCACGGCATTGGCACTCCCTATAATAACCGCCATGCCAAAGGGGATAAAAAACCACCCCAAATTCAAAAATATATTTTTAAAGAAAGGTATAGAAAGATCTGCTGCATGTGAATCTGGAGCAAGAGTTGTCACCGCGTATGTAGCCGCGCCTGAAATTAGTACTTGTGCAAAAATACGTTTTTTAGCAGATAACCCATCAGTGTTTTTATTTTTTAATTTCATATAATCATCAATGCCACCAATAAGGCCAAAGCCAATGATGACAAGCATAATAATCCACACATAAGGATCAGAAAAGTTTCCCCATAAAAAAGTACTGATGAGAATAGACCCCAGAATTAAACTCCCCCCCATGGTAGGCGTCCCCGTTTTAGTGAGCAAATGAGATTCAGGACCATTATGGCGAATGGGCTGACCTTCCTTTTGCTTGGATTTTAAAAATCTTATGACCATAGGGCCAAAAATAAAACAAAGGAGAAGAGCCGTCAAAGTCGCGCCCATACTTCGAAAGGTAATATAACGCAAAACATTAAAAAGAGGAAAATCGCCAGACAATGGCACCAATAACCAATTAAGCATGTTTTATTTGATCCTTTTGTCCTAATTGTTTAAGGGTCTCAACCACAACGACCATGCGACCTTGATCAGCCCACTGTCCCCTTGATCCCTTAACAAGAATAATATCACTGGGCCGAACATCTTTCACGAGGTTATCCGCAATATCTTGAGGTAGTTCACAAGACAACCCTTTTTGTTCAAGGGGTAATAAATCATAAAGTTTTTGCATTTCAGGGCCACTTGTATAAATAAGATCAATATCAGAAAAACCTTGTATATTTTTCAACCCCACATGATAAGCCTCACTCTCCTGGCCAAGCTCAAGCATATCACCTAAAACTGCAATGGTACGATTGGACGTTCTTTTCATGAACGCCAGTGCCTCAAGGGATTTTTTCATGGACCCTGGTGCCGCATTATAACTGTCATCAATAAGGATAAATTTTCCAGCATTTGTTTGTTGATTTTGTTTGTTTTTATAAAGCGTAACCTGCTCAACAACGCCTCTTCCCGCTGGAATATAAAGAGAAGAAAGGGATGGTAAAATTGTTTGCCACTCAAGAGCTAGGGCTTTAAGGGTCGCAGCACATGCCGCGATATTCACGCCCCAATGTTTTGCAAAAACTGGAAGGAAAACACGTGCTGCAAAATCCGTTTTTTCCTCAGTGACAAAGAATTCAAGACCTTTTGGGCTAAGTTTATTAGCCACGGAAAAGACTGCCATTTCACCAAAAGTGAGAACAGAAATTCCTTTGGATTTCAGAAGAGTCATGTGCTCTTTCGTTGCCCAATTTTCTGAATATAAAATGACAGTAGCATTTTTATCAATAAGACCTTCAAAAATTTCAGCCTTGGCCTTGGCCACATTTTCAAGGGAGCCAAGCTTACCAATATGTGCATCACCCGTATTGGTAATGAGAGCAACATGGGGTTGAACCATCAAAGAATGAGTTCTAATTTCTCCTGCAGCGTTCATGCCCATTTCAATAACGGCATAATGATGATCACGGTGAAGATTTGACAGCGTTAAGGGAAGTCCCCAATGATTATTAAAGCTACGTTCCGTTTTGTGGGTTGGGGCAATGGAGGAAAGAGCAAGGGACAGAATATCCTTCATACTTGTTTTACCATAACTTCCCGTCACCGCAATAATTTTTGCCGTCGTGCGCTTTCTAGATTCTCGCGCTAAATCATCCAAAGCATCCATCACATCATCCACATAAATGAGAACACCATTGGTAATTTTAGAGCCATCAAACTCTTTTTGAACCAGAGCCCCAACGGCACCAGAATCAAAAGCATCTTGAATAAAATCATGACCATCAAACAAAGGACCTTGAAGGGGGATAAACAAGTCACCGCTTTTAATTTTTCTTGAATCAGTGAATACCCGTTCAATGCCACTCTTATCTTTTGAGTCACAAGAACCGCCTGTAGCCTCACAAATCTCTGTCAAAGTCCACAAGGGAGACTCAAATTTAGGAGGGGTGTTTTCAAGGTCTGAAGAGTTTGATACGCGCTCTTTTGTCATGTTTTTATACATTTCTCTTTTTAATTTTTCACTGATTTAAATATTATTGGCTAAAATTGTGCCGCCATTAGTCAAAAGAATCTGACCAGCTATTTCCACATCATTAAATTGAAGGGTTTTAGCGTTCATAATTTGTTCTGATTCATGCCCCTTACCCGCAATCAACAAAGCATCATTTTTTGTCAAACGCTTGATGGCCGTCGTAATTGCCTCTTTACGATCGGAAATTTCAATGGCATTAGAACAGGTTTTTAGAATTTGTGAGCGAATTTTTCCAGGATCTTCACCACGAGGGTTATCATCGGTAATAATTTGAAAATCCGTGTATTCTCCTGCGACTTTTCCCATAAGAGAACGTTTTTCCACATCGCGTTCGCCGCCACAGCCAAAGGCAACTGTCAGCACACCTGATACATAAGGACGTATGGATAAAAGAGCCTCAGACAAAGCATCTGGTGTATGGGCGTAATCCACATACACTGCAGCACCAGCCTTTGTATGACCCACAAGTTCAAGGCGGCCAGGAACTGTTTTTAAATTAGAGAGCAATGGCAATATTTGAAGGTGCGACACACCTGTTTCCATAATCAAACCCATAGCACACAAGACATTCAAAACTTGGAATTTCCCAATAAAATGAAACTCAATCTCATGCACTTCATGATGTATTGCAATGGTGGCCACTTGTTTTACACCCTGAATAACGAGATTTTTAAGTTGCAAACCACTTTCAGTTCGCTTGCCATAGGGAAGTACATGAATATCACGGGATCGACAAGCGTTGGATAAAGCGTCAAAATAATTGGTATCGGCATTCAAAACAGCCGATGTCCCTTCCTCAATAAGTTTTGAAAATAGACGTTTTTTTGCCTCAAAATAAATTTCCATTGACCCATGGTAATCCAAATGATCGTGACTCAGATTCGTAAACCCAGCCGCTGAAAAATTCACGCCATCCAAGCGACATTGATCGATACCATGGGAAGAAGCTTCCAAAGCCAAATGTGTAATTCCCTGATTTTTCATTTTCGAAAGGGCTTGATGGAGAATAAGAGGATCAGGAGACGTCCGAGAAAATTCTGGCATATCTACCAGTTTTTGGGAACTTTGCACGCCGAGGGTTCCAATAGTAGCCACTTTATATCCCATTTGATCCCAAATTTGACGCATAAAATCAACAACTGATGTTTTTCCGTTGGTTCCTGTGACCCCCACAATAACTTTAGGTTGACCACGGTAAAGACGCTTTGCAATAAGAGTCTTAAGATGCCTTGCGTCAGCAATATCTATAATTTGCGCGCCATTAAGATCCCCAGGCGTGGGAATATGGCTTTCTTTGATAATAAACTTAGCATTACGATTGGCCGCTTGGGTAATATGATCCACACCAGTTTTTGTTTTATCAAAGGGGGGAATAGCAAGAAAAACATCCCCTGGTGCGACATCTTGTGAATGCCAAGTCAGACGAGTCACAATATCATCGCCAGGCCAGACTTGAGATGTTAAAACGTCATCCTGTTTCACTAGATCACTAAATTTAACACCCATATCTTTTAGATCAATCACTGTCATCTGTTTTCTTTCTATTTATTCCTGTTTAAAACTATTTCTTTTTTTTGTGAAATCTACTGTTTCCAAAAAAGGATCAAAACCATAGCCTAAATTCTGTGGCGTTGGCTGTAACCCTAAAAGAGGGGCAACCCTTCCTAATATCCTACCGCCAATTGGCGTAACGTTCCAGCCCGCAGCGGTAAATCCAAAAGTTTTTTTCATTCCCTTAGGATCTTCCAAAAGAGCAACAAGAATATATTTCGGCTTTTCAAGATCTTCACCAACAATACCCACAAAAGTTGTGGACACACGATTTTTGTTATAACGTCCATTAGCCTCAAGCATATTTCGAGTTCCCGTCTTTGCTGCAATAAAATACCCAGGAACATCTGCCTTAGAACTGGTTCCCTTTAAAACGACAAGACGCAAAAGCTGCCTCATTTTATGGGCAACATCGGCATCCACTATACGCTCACAATCATTGGTTGCCCCTTGGGAATTTCCTTTTAAAAGAGTTGCTTGTTTTTTGCACCCATCTCCTAAAACACTTGCCACACTATTGAGAAGATGAAGGGGGCTCACGGCCAAACCATAGCCGTAGGAAATAGTTACCGTATTAGCATCTCGCCAGTGTTTTGGAAAAATGGGGCGACCACGTTCTGGTAGCTCAATCTTACACTTTTCAAGATTACCAATTTTTCTCATAAATGCCTTTTGATGCTTTGCCCCACATTCAAGAGCCATTTGTAATGACCCCTTATTTGAGGAATGAACAAAGATTTGTGCAACATTTATCACCCCATGTTCGGCACGATAATCAGTGATTTTAAAACGACCAATTTTAACTTCTGCATTGGTATCATAGGTCGTGGCAAAGGTTATTTTTTTCGTATCCAAAGCCATGGCAGTATTTAAGATTTTAAAAGTCGACCCCATTTCAAAAACCCCAACGGTTGCTTTGTTGAAATAAGCAGCACCAGAAGCATTCACAGAGTGGTTGGGATTAAAATCTGGGAGGGAAACCATGGCCAAAACCTCAGAGGTTTCGAGATCCATCAAAACAGCCGCTGCACCTGTGGCTTGAAATTCTTCCATCCCCTTGAGTAACTCATCACGCACTGCGTGTTGCACACGCACATCAAGACTTAAATAAAGATCTTCTCCTTCTTTTAAAAGGTATTGTTCTTGATTTTTCTCAATACCCGCAATACCAATGTCATCAATATTTGTGAGACCCAAAACATGAGCAGCCAAAGATCCATGGGGATAAAGACGTTTTGAATCTTTACGGAATCCAATACCAGGAATACCGAGAGCCATGATTTTATCTCGCTGTTTAGGGGTCAGGTGTCTGGCAAGCCAAATAAAAGAACGGTCTCCCTTCATTTTTTTCAAAAGTTTTTTATATGAATATCCTGGTAAAGTCTGGGATAACATTTTTGCCGCAATTTCAGCATCAACAATACGTTTTGCATTGGCAAACAAAGAGGATGTCGTTACCGTGGTCGCCAGAACCATGCCATTACGATCGAGGATATCCGAGCGACCTTGATGAAATTTCGAATGTATAGAGTCAAGGACAGTTACGGGCTCTCCTCCGCCACCTTGATATCCCATATAAACAAGACGGCCAGAAATAATCATCAAGATAAAAACAAATAAAATACCAGAAATGATAATACGGTTACGGGCAATCTCAAGGGCTTCTTTATATTTACGACCTTCGGGACGAGCCCCAAGGGACAATTCCATGAAGGGCTTAGCAGAAGGCTTACGAGGGCGTTTTTGAATAAAGGGAGACGGATTACGCGGCATCATTAATTTTAATAATCTCTGCTGTTACTTCCGCGAAAAAGCGGCTTATGTCCTGGGGTAATGTTAGCAGAAGCCAAACGAATGGGATCATGATATTCACATGGACCATATTCTTGATCTTCTGCAAAAACATTGTCATAGCTGACGAGTGAAAGACCATGGGAATTTTCCATATCCAAGTGAGTTTTCACCAAAGCCTGAAGGCGCGATGGCCTCGTTAAATAAGCCCACTCTGCGTTCAAAATATGCATGGATTCTTGATAATAAACGATCTCACGCTGTACGGACATCAATTCATTGTCAAGGTCCATAACCTTTTGTTTAATGCCATATGTCATTGCACCCAAAACAAATAACGCACACAAATTAATAAGGACAGACTTATTAAGCATGGGCCCCTCCTGTGTATTCAGCCACGCGCATTTTTGCACTTCTGGAGCGAGGGTTAATTTTTGTTTCATCCTGGGACGCCATTACGGCTTTTTTAGTGAGAATTTTCAAGGGAGATAAATTTGTAGACAGGTCAGGGCGATAACGATTCACGGCAACTCTTTTACCATGAGCTACAAAAAATTGCTTTACGATTCGATCTTCAAGACTATGAAAACTCACCACAACCAAGCGTCCACCGACTTTCAAAAGATCAAGGGACTTTTCAAGGGCACGTTCCAATTGACCGAGTTCGTCATTTACATGAATGCGTAAAGCTTGGAATGTTCTAGTTGCTGGATCAATACCATCTTTAGATTTAGGGATAATACGACGCAATAATTCAGCAAGATCAGTGGTTGTTTTGAAAAGCTGTTTTTGACGATCCATCACGATGGCTTTGGCCACAATACGAGATTTCTTCTCTTCACCATATTTATAGATAAGATTAGCGAGATCCTCCTCACCATAAGTATTTACAACATCCGCAGCCGTCTCTCCCTCAGGAGTCATACGCATATCAAGGGGACCTTCGAAACGAAAGGAAAACCCACGACTTGCCACATCTAATTGAGGCGAGGACACACCAAGATCAAAAACAATCCCATCCAATTTAGATTCCTGACCATAAAGGCCTTCCAAAACTTTATCCAAGTCATCAAAACAAGAAGGTGCAAACATAAAACCCTCTGGAAATTCTTTCAATAAAATATCTGCGTGTTCTTTTGCCGTTGGATCACGGTCCAAGGCAATAACCTTTACGTCTTTCACTGCCGAAAGAATAGCCCTTGAATAACCACCGCGACCAAAAGTACAGTCCGCATAAATGCCACCTTCTTTTATGGCCAGTGCCTCACAAATATCCTCAAGCATGACGGAATAATGGGCTTTATCAGAATGAGTAGACGCTAATGTCATGGAGACACCCCCTCATTAGATTTAGAAAGTTTAAGAGTTGATTGGGCATTCTTGATGCGTTCACGTGATTCAGCTTGATGGGCTTCAAATTTCTCTGGCAACCAAATTTGAAATGTCGCACCGCGGCCAACAAAAGCGACGTCACCGTTAACGCCAATATAATCAACAAGTTTTTTGGGCAATACAATGCGACCATCCCCGTCAAAAGGAACCTGTAAAGAATCTGCGAATATTGTAGCCGTGAAATCATCTTGCTCTTGAGAAAACATATCAAGGCTATCAACACTCTGACTAAGTTGTTCCATACGAGAATAACCGCAACATTCGATGGCATCATGTTTATGGGAGCGAAAAGCAACAAACCCCTGAAAGGGCTCTGAAGACAAAGAAGCACGAAAAGTCGCTGGCACGGATACTCGTCCCTTCTTATCGACTTTATTCACAAATGTTGACAGAAACAAACCCATCAAATCCCTCGCGCTACACTGGCAAATCCTTGCCAATAAAATGAAACAAAAACAAAATATTCAAGGCGTGGCGACAAAAAACAAACCACACATGGTTCATTAAGGTATACCATGGGATTCAATGGGAAACAAGTGGGATGAGATGGGATTTTCGTGTTTTCAACAGACTTATCCACAGAAAACAAGGAGGGATTATCCCTCAGAAACACTTACAGTAAAAGCTTTTCAAGGACTTACCCACAAAACTTCTTTTTTTTATGGAGGTACTTATCAACATTTCTTTTTTTGTTTGTTTTTTTGTAATAATTAGATACGCCGTTTCAGAAATGAAGTGCGTCATTTTGAGGAAGTGAAAAGTCAGGTATTCGTCTAAACTCTACGTTGGAAAACAATGGAGAATAGAATGCCCAAAGGCTACAAACACCTGACCTACGCCCAAAGA
>JAJRPZ010000054.1 GCA_024280495.1 Alphaproteobacteria bacterium | reverse complement strand
GTCTGAGATTAAAACTTTTTCTGCCCTTAAAAAAGAATTAAATAACCTCTATCTTTCTAAGAAAGACCTGGTTATTTTCGATGTGGATATGGTCTTAACCATGCCACGGGATCCTCTTTTTCAAAGTTTCTCCATGAAAACCTATGGGAAAGATTATAGGCGTTGCCTCAATAGACTTTCCCCCAAACAACAGGAACTTTTAAATCTTTATCACATTTTAAAGTCACCTCAGCAAGCAACCCATGACAAAATGCCAAAATTGGTGAAATCTGTTGCGAGACAAGCTAAACAAATATACTTAACAGGAAGCCTTACGGGGGCCTTCCCACGCATTAGAAATACAGCTGAATGGCGCGTTTTTTCCTTGGCATCTGCTGGATATACCGTTGATAAATGTGCGAAACATTTCAAAAAATATAAGAAATTTCCCAAATACTTGGGCTCTTACCCCGTACGAATTGGAAATCTATTTATGACTAACGGTGTGAATGGTGGTGTCACTAAAGGTACATTCATCATTTTTTATCTAGAAAGGTTTTACTTACCACCCACACGAATCATTATGATTGATGACAATTTACAGCAGTTAAATTTTGTTCGAGAACACCTTGAGGAACATTACCCAGGTATTCAGTTTATTGGCCTTCACTATAGGGCCGCCTATAAAAAGTATCCCCTTCCCCACGGATATAGTAACCCAACGCGCAAGACTTTCAAAAGAGCCCTGCGTCACCTTGAAAAATTGGCTCGAAAAGCTGCAAAACCCTATGAGAAAAAATGATACAAATTCTTCCTGTTTTTTATTCCTATCGACGTTGTCCCTATGCTATGCGTGCACGACTTGCTCTTGCTTTTGCTGGTATTGATTTCGAATTAAGGGAGATAAGCTTTAAAAACAAACCAGAAAACATGCTGAAACACTCTCCCAAAGGCACTGTTCCAGTATTAATTTTGCCCAATGGTGACGTCATTGATGAGAGTTTAGATATTGTTATATGGGCAGCTAAAAATGCTTTAAAAGAAAATTTTGCTCCTCTAACTATGAAACAAGATGATTTGGGGAAAAAATTATATACAGAGCTACACGAAAATTTTATTCCCAACCTACATCGATACAAATATCCTGATCGTTTTGCAGAAGAAGCCTCAAAAATGTCTTTGGATCAAAAAGCCTATGGTGAATATCATCGAGCTGCCTGCATCGTCGTCCTAAAAAAAATAACAGCAATTCTTTTGCCGCAAAAATTCCTAATGGGTGACAAAATATCCATTTATGATGTTTTATTTTTCCCTTTGGTCCGTCAATTTCGAGTGGTTAATACAGGTTGGTTCGATGATTCTATCAAATATCCTGGACTCAAAAAATGGATGACATTTTTCATGCGACATCCTCTTTTTGCAAAGGTAATGGAAAAACACCCCTTATGGATTGAAAAAACTGCTGATCATAATTAACAATAATACGTCAAGGCCATCACTATGACTCAATCACCTATGCCTACCTTAAAACCCAAAAGACCCTATTTTTCATCAGGACCTTGTGTAAAGCATCCTGGGTGGTCCTCAAAAAATTCTGAAGGCGCTTTACTAGGTCGCTCTCACCGAGGTTCAGAAGCCCTGGAACAACTTAAACGCGTGATCGATAAAACACGTTCAGTCCTTGAAATTCCAAAAGACTACCACATTGCTATTTTACCTGGTTCAGCCACGGGGGCGGCAGAGTCAGCTCTATGGAATCTCATTGGTGCACGTCCAGTAACTATTCTGACCCATGATGTTTTTAGTTATCGATGGGAATGTGATGTCATAAAAAGTCTTAAAGTATCTGATGCAGTTGTTCGTTCTGTTAAACATGGTTATTTACCTAATACTAAAGATATCCCCCTTGATCATGATGTTATTTTAAATTGGAATGGGAGTACGTCGGGAGTTTGTTATCCTAACACAGACTTTTTACTACAAGAACGCCAAGATAATGCGGATCACGGTTTGGTAATTGCCGATGTGACTTCTGCTGCTTTTGCCATGGATATTCCCTGGAAAGACTTTGATGCGACAGTCTTTTCATGGCAAAAGGGACTTGGGGGAGAGGCTGGACATGGCATGTTGGTTCTGAGCCCCAAAGCCGTTAAGCGTTTAGAATCTTATTTGCCAACGTGGCCCATACCTTATCTTTTCAAATTGAGGAAAGGATGCCGTCTTTATGCACCTATTTTTGAAGAAAAAACATTAAATACACCTTCTATGATGTGTGTTCAAGACTTTGAAAAAGCTTTGGATTGGTCTTTGTCATTGGTCCTAAAAAACAAAACTGCCAAACAAGCCCTTATTGAAAAAAGCCAAAAAAACTTTGAGGTCGTTGAAAAATGGGTTTCGAAAACACCTTGGATTCATTTTTTTGTGAGTGAGCCGTCTCAAAGGTCAACGTCCACCATTGTTTTAAAAATAACACACCGTCAATTTGAGAAACTAGAAGAGGACAAGCAGTATGCTTTCTTGAAACGTATGGGCGTGCGTCTTTTAAAAGAAGGCGCAGCTTTTGAGATAATAAACCACCCAAGCGCACCACCAAGTATACGCATTTGGGGAGGCCCTACTGTTGACGTTTCCGATCTTGAAGCACTTTTTCCATGGTTAGATTGGGCATTTGAAAGAACTATTGCATCTCTATGAACGTAACCACCTACCTATAAAATGTGTCTTATAAAACATTAAGTTAACTTTTTCAGGCAAATTACTATAGAAAAAAATAACGTAAATGAAAAACTATTTAGCTATATCTTGGAGTGATCAACAACAACATCGTAGTGCGGATCTTTTTCCTTGTTGCAAATAACTGTGATTCCTTTTTTCCATAAGAGATTCACACAGTCTTTGCTTAAACCTTTGAGTTTTACTTTTTTATCAAGTTTCTCATATTTAAGAGTTAATGACTCGATGGCCTCAAGGGCTGAATGGTCCCAAACACGGCTCTTTGTGAAATCAATTATAATATTTTTAGGATCGTCCATAGGGGTAAAGAGCTCTTTAAAGCTTTCAATAGAGGCGAAAAAAAGTGGTCCCCAAAGCGTATAAGTTTTTTGATTTTGATTTTTATTGAGAAAAGTCGTACTGGAAATATGTTTTGAACTTTTCCAAGCATAAACAAGGGCGGAAACAATAACGCCCACAAAAACTGCAATGGCAAGATCTTGCATGACCGTCACTCCAGAAACTAGAATAATAACAAAAGCATCTTCTTTTGGAATCTTATGCATGATGCGCAAAGATGCCCAGGCAAAAGTGCCAATCACAACCATAAACATCACGCCCACAAGGGCTGCAATGGGAATAGTTTCAATGAGAGGTGCGGCGATTACAATGAAGAATAGAAGGAAGAGTGCAGCAGATATGCCAGAAAGACGACGCCTAGCTCCCGATGAAATATTAATCATGCTTTGCCCAATCATAGCACATCCTCCCATACCACCAAAAAAACCAGTGACAACGTTGGCTGATCCTTGAGCAAGGCATTCGCGGCTATTTTGTCCTTTAGTTTCTGTTATTTCATCTACCAGGGTTAACGTTAAAAGGCTTTCGATAAGACCTATACCAGCAAGGGTGATGGCATAAGGAAAAATGATCAAAAAACTTTCCCAAGTTAAATGAATCGTGGGAACTGAAAAAGTAGGCAATCCGCCTGCGATATTGGCCATATCTCCAACGCTTTTTGTATCAATTCCAAAAAAAGAAGTCACTGCTATAACTGCTGCTATACCAGCAAGGGGTGCAGGGATAGCCGATGTGATTTTAGGAAGAAAATGAATAACGGCCATAGCAAGAGCAATGAGCCCAATCATAGTATAAAGAGGGTTTCCCGAAAGCCAAATGAGTGTATCAGTTGTTGTATCAAGGGTTTGAAATTGTTCTAACTGTGCCAAAAAAATAACAATGGCAAGGCCATTTACAAAACCCAACATTACGGGATAAGGAATAATGCGGATAAATTTTCCAAGCTTAAAGACGCCAGCAATAATTTGAATAACCCCCATCAAAATGACCGTGGCAAATAAATATTGAACACCATGTTGCATTACAAGAGAAACCATCACAACGGCCAGAGCCCCCGTTGCCCCAGAAATCATACCTGGACGTCCTCCAAATACAGACGTGATAAAACAAACAATGAATGCTGCGTAAAGGCCAACTAAAGGATCTACTCCTGCAACAAAGGCAAAGGCGACGGCCTCTGGAACCAGAGCTAGAGCAACGGTGAGTCCCGAAAGAATTTCAATTCGACTGTTTTTAAGGGTGTTTAAAAAGGACATGGTTGCCACTAAGTTAGTTAACGGATATTTAGTTATGACGGGTTCTCTATAAAACCTCAAGAAAGAATCACTTTCATTCTGACAAATTGCCTTGAACCCTTTATAATCCCATAAGAATAAAAAATGGAAAAACATATGGTCATCCTTGGTATCAGTGCAGCGTTAAAGTCAGGTGAAAAGCCTCAACATGCAGTAAATTCTAATTTTAATAGAGATAATCATGCTCTTAAAAACCTTTCTAACTGGTGCCTTTTAACCATTATTATGATCATTGGTATGGTTGTTTTAGGTGGATATACAAGACTTACAGGGTCAGGACTTTCCATGGTGGACTGGCGACCGATCACTGGTTTTTTACCTCCCATGACGACGGAAGAATGGCAACGTGTTTTTGCCCTTTATCAAACATCGCCTGAATATACTCTCAAAAATTTTGGGATGACCCTGACGGAATTTAAGGGGATTTTCTGGCTAGAATACATACATCGTTTTTGGGGGCGAGTCATTGGAATTATATTTTTGATCCCTGTTATTTTAGCTTTCGTGAAACCTACTTTACGTTCCTGGTCCTTGCCGATGTTAGGTATTTTTATTTTGGGTGCTCTTCAAGGGGGG
>JAJRPZ010000053.1 GCA_024280495.1 Alphaproteobacteria bacterium | reverse complement strand
TGCCATGCTTTGGATCGGGCCCTCATGTGGGGCGAGTATTTCATCCCCCTTTATTATACACCAAGAGTTTTTGTCGCACATGGAACATCCATAGATCATCCTAAATTAAACCCCAAGATGCCCATATACCTTGCTAAATGGTGGTCTACAACTATTCCTAAAAAAGACAATTGATTGATTGATTGATTGATGAGAGTATTAAACATTAACAAAGGGAGAAAAACATGAAAAACACACTTAAATTATCACTTACTTTTGCTTTAGCACTCATAGCCTCCAACACTTTTGCTGGTGGTGAACACCATATGAAAAAAGACAGCGGCATGATGGCACAAAAAGGTCATATGGGCATGATGGATGGCAATAAGATGAGGGGCGCCAAAAAAGACGGTATGAAAATGGATAAAAATATGATGGCTATGATGAAAAAACGTGCTGGAATGATGTCTAAATGTGCCGATGAAATTGAAAAAGAAAATCCAAATCCTGCACAACTTAAGCTGTGTTCTGAAATGATGCGCAAGCAAGGAAAAATGATGCATTCATGCATGGATAAAGGATGCGACATGATGAAAAAAGGCAAAAACCCCCATCACTCAACGGATAAAAAATAAACCATACTTTTAGCCTGGGGAGGTTCATATTACCGATATAGTTCCAAATTGGCACCCACTTGCCGTACATTTTCCAGTGGCATTAATAATGACAGCAACGTTTTTTTTCTTAGCTGGATTGATTTTTAAATCCAATCTATCCAAGGAACTGATGACTACTTCAAAATGGTGTTTATGGGGCGCTGGAATTGCCGCGTTTATTGCTGCTATTTTTGGGTTGCTCGTTTATAATTCCGTTGCCCACGATGAACCGTCCCATGCAGCTATGACTCTTCACAGAAATTGGGCCATTCCAACGGCTGTCTTTATCGCCCTTCTTGCTATTTATGCCTATGCCATCAAAGATGTTTGGGGACGCAAAAGGAAAGGAATTATTATCATTTCTTTAATTTCTGCAAGCCTTCTCACCTCTATAACAGGTTGGCTTGGTGGCGAAGCCGTTTATCGCTATGGGATTGGCGTTATGCGCATTCCTAATACTGATTCACATCAACATTCAGAACCTACAGAGCATGATGATGCTCTTCAATACGTGCAAGATGATACAAAAAAAATAAAAACCTCTTCCCATGGAAAGAACAATCATGCCCATTAAAAAAATAAAAAAAATCGGATTTTTTCTTTCCCTTTTCCTCCTCCTGTTCACAACTTTGCTCAGTGCGAAAACAGTGAAATATAATCTCAAAATCCACGAAAAAAATGTTAATTTTACGGGGAAAAATATTATTGCCCTTGGTATCAACAATCAAATTCCTGCCCCAACTATCGAAGCAACCGTTGGTGATACCCTAGAAATAACAGTTGAAAATACATTGGATGAGGATTCTTCTATTCATTGGCACGGTCTTTTATTACCCAATGACCAAGACGGCGTCCCTTATTTAACAACACAACCCATTAAGGCCCATTCTATCTTTAAATATAAATTTAAGGCTAGGCATTCAGGAACATATTGGTATCACTCCCATAGTGGCTTACAAGAACAACGGGGTCTTTATGGCTCAATTGTTTTTCATCCAAAAGGTGGTGAGAGGCACGTTGCCCATCAAGATCATGTGGTTGTTCTCTCCGATTGGAACGATGAAAATCCCAATCAGGTTTTGGCAAATATTAAAAAAGATGGGGATTGGTATGCCTTGAAAAAGGACTCCGTACAATCCTGGGATCGTGTTCTAGCAAATGGGGCTCAAGCCATAGAAAACAGGCTTAATACTTCATGGACGCGTATGGGGCCCATGGATTTATCCGATGTGGGTTATGATGCCTTTCTTTCCAATGGTAAAAAAGAGAATGCTTTGGCTGCAAAACCAGGTCAACTTGTTAAGCTTCGCCTTATTAATGCAGGTACTTCAACATATTTCAATGTAGAATTTGCTGGAGACCCCATGCTTGTTATTGCTTCTGATGGTGTTGATATAGAGCCCCTTAACGTAAAACGCCTGCGTATTTCAATGGCTGAAACTTATGATGTTTTAGTTAAAATTCCCGACAATAGATCCTATGAACTTCGTGCCACTGCTCAGGATGGAACGGGGTATAGCTCTACTTTTATAGGGTCTGGCCATAAAGTTTTCGCACCAGACATTCCGCGCCCTAATTTATTTTTGATTAACCATAGTATGCATGACATGAAAAAAATGGATTCCAGCATGAAGGAAATGGACCATAGCCAGCATAAAATGATGATGCCTAAAATGTCTCAGAAAAAAAATAAAACCATCGCGTATTTATCAAATTACAAAAATATTAAATCCCTCTCGAACACATCTCTTCCAAAAGGGGTACCCGAGCGCGTTGTGAATCTTGAGTTAACGGGAAATATGGAACGATATGTATGGTCCATCAATAATAAAACATTGAAGGAAGAAGACACTATATTTATCCGAAAAGGTGAGAACGTAAAATTTATTTTAATTAACAAAACCATGATGAATCACCCCATGCACTTACATGGTCATTTTTTCCGAGTTTTAAATGGGCAGGGTGAGAAAAGTCCTTTGAAACACACCGTTAATGTTGCCCCCATGGAAACCATTGAAATTGAATTTGAAGCCAATGAAGAAAAAGATTGGTTCTTTCATTGCCACAATTTATACCACATGAAAAATGGTATGGCGCGATTTGTCTCCTATGAGGATTCAACTCAAGTCACGGACTTTACAAGAAAAATGCTGACTCAAGACCATTGGTATTACGGGGCAGATGTGAGTGCTTTATCCCAAATGATCATGGGAAGGCTGAGGGCCTCAAATTCTCGCAATGCCTTTGTTGCTGAGTTTGATTACAATTATAAGAAAGAATATGATGTGGATCTTATGTATGAAAGAAATTTTACTCGATTTCTGGATGTATATGTCGGTGCCAATATCGAACGTGCAGGATCCAATAAAAAACAAGAAGGGACAGCAATCATTGGGGTCCATTACATACTACCTTTCTTAATTGAGTCAGACTTGCGTCTCGATTCAAAAGGAAAAGTCCGCTTTGGTTTAGGGTCAACATTGCAACTGACTTCCCGTGTGAAATTTGATTGGGTATGGAATACAAATAAAGAACACCGCTTTGGCCTGTCCTACGAAATGACGAAAAATGCTCTCTTAACAATTGGCTATGATTCAGATTTCAAGTGGGGTGCTGGTTTACGTGCAGTATTTTAAAATTAAACTACTATATGAGTCATCCATTTTTTTATATTTTAGGCTTCTGGCTATACCTTTGTTTTTTTGGTAAGTAGTGTTTCCGCTATCTGGACTGCATTTAAGGCGGCCCCTTTGCGAAGATTGTCAGAAACAATCCACAAAGCTAAACCATGGGGAACAGTCGTGTCACGGCGGATGCGACTCACCATAACCATATCTTCACCAGCAATTTCCAAAGGTGTGACATAACCGTCTTCTTCGGGACGATCCAGAGGCAACACCCCTTTTTCGATACCGTAGGATTGACGGGCTTGGGTAGGTGTGATTTCCGATTCAAATTCAATGGTTACTGACATGGAATGTCCAATAAAAACAGGCACACGCACACAGGTAGCCATGATATTAATTTTTGGGTCCAAAACTTTTTTAGTTACCATGGCAATTTTTGTTTCTTCACCTGTTGCACCTCCCTTTTCAAAATCATCAATGTGAGGAATGACATTAAAAGCAATGGGTTTTGTAAATTCTTGGGGTTTTTGATCTTCGTTCACAAAGATAGCTTTTGTTTGGTTAAAGAGTTCATCCATGGCGGCTTGTCCTGCCCCTGAAACTGACTGGTACGTTGAGAGAACCACACGTTTAATGGGGGCAATATCATGCAAAGGTTTCAAAACCAGACATAAAGGAATGGCTACGCAATTTCCATTGGCAATGATATTTTTTTTTGGTGCTGTGTCAAGAACATGGCCATTTACTTCTGGGATAACCAAAGGGACTCCAGGCTCAAGGCGGAATTCCGAAGAAGAATCGATGACAAGGGTGCCTGCTGCCGTTGCTTTTTTTACATAATCACGGGCGACATCAGAATTGGTACAGAAAAAAGCAAGGTCCGTTCCAGAAAAATCATAATGGGGAAGTGCTTCAACGGAAAGGAGTTCGTTTTCGCCATAGGAAACTTCCTTGCCAAGGGAGCTTTCAGATGCCAAAGCCACAACTTTTTTAGCTGGGAACTTACGCTCTGCCAGGGTTGCCAAAACCTCACGACCCACGTTCCCTGTTGCTCCAACAATGGCAACTTTATTAAAATATGTTCTTTTATCCATGGCAAAATTCCCTACTCGTCTAACATTTTTTATCTACAGTCATTTTATTTTTTCTTATGGTAAGGGTTGTTGCCCTTTCTCACTTGGATCCGAATGGGCACTCCTGGTAGATCAAAATCTTGACGCATTTGATTCATCAGATAACGCAAATAAGAATCTGGAAGTTCCGTTGGTTTTGAAATAAAAATAATAAAAGTTGGGGGACGGGTTTTAATTTGCGTCATGTATTTCAAACGAATACGGGCACCACCAGCCAATGGCGGTGGATGATGGCTTGTTGTGTCCTCGAGCCATTGATTCAAAACAGCGGTTCCGATACGAGTGTTCCACAAAAGTTCTTGATGAAAAACATGTTCCATCAATTTATCAAGATTACGGCCATTTTTGGCCGAGATCGAAATCAAAGGAATGCCTTTCACTTGTGGCAAAACATATTTCAATTCATGGCGAAGCTCCGTTAGAAAATCGCCCTTCACGAGATCAGATTTATTCACTGCAATCACAAGAGCTCGGCCCTCATTAATCACATGGGCAGCGATGGTTAGATCCTGTTTTTCCATGGGCATTTGCGCATCCAACAATAAAATTGTCATTTCCGCATAGCGAATTGTTTTGAGAGTATCCCCAACAGAAAGGCTCTCTAGACGCTGATTAATGCGTGCCTTTTTGCGCATGCCTGCTGTATCCACAAGACGAATATTACGCCCCTTATAGTGCCAATCTAAATGAATGGAATCCCGTGTTACCCCAGGCATATCACCTGTAAGCAAACGATCTTCACCAATGAGCTTGTTTACCAATGTTGACTTTCCTGCATTTGGTCGACCAATAATAGCAAGGTTTAGTGTACGTTGAGTGACATCTTCAGGGGCTGCGTCTGGATCAAAAGAGTCATGGTTTTCCTCAGCATCGTCAGCAAAGTTTTCAGCATGTTCTTCGCCAAGTTCAAGGGTACGTTCCTTCAAAGCATCATAAAGTTCTTCCATGCCAATGCCGTGCTCGGCTGCGATGGCAATGGGTGCTCCAAGGCCCAGTTTATAAAACTCACCAAGGTTCTGTTCTGTTTTTGAATTTTCACACTTATTGGCAACTAAAACCATCTTAACTTTAAGGGTCTTACGCATCTTGCGCACAAGATTTTCATCATTGGCGACAAGACCTTCACGACCATCAACGGTTAATAAAATGAGATCAGCTGTTTCAAGGATGGCTAGGGTCCGCTCTTCGATTTGACGGAATAAAAGCTCATCTTCGAAACCCAAAAGTCCAGCTGTATCTAAGAGTTCAAAAGAGATTTCTCCTAATTTCGCTGGCATAGAACGCCAGTCTCGTGTCACACCAGCGATGTTATCAACAATGGCGACCTTTTTACCCACCAATCGGTTAAAAAGGGTCGATTTTCCAACATTTGGGCGACCAATAATGGCGACTTTCATAATGCAAAGCTTTCTTAGAATTTATTCATATATAGCTGTCTTATATGGAAAAAGTCAAAGAGAATCCGCTTTTTTCAAAATTTGAGCAATTTCATCACAGGAGAAAGAAAGACGTTTTTTTGATCGTACCCAAATTATTTCAGGAATAACAATGCAATTTGGATACATATCCTCGATCATTCTTGCATAAATATAAATCTGCCCTAAATAAGACCGTGGCACATTTTTCTTGTTTTTAGGGACTTTATAACTGGTTTTAAAATCAACAACGCTAATGGTGTTTTTCTTAAAAATCAATCGGTCAATTTGCCCACTGAATTTCTGTTTTAATTTTTGTAAACCCAAAGGGGAGATATCAATTTCTCCTTGGATCGCAACTTCTGCGAACCCTTTATGAAAAAATATGTCCTGAAAGCTCGGATTGATTAACAAAGATTTCACTTGATCATAGGAAGTTTTAAAATCTGGTAAATGGGGACCATTGGAGAAAAAATCCGTTGTTTTTTCTGCAAAGGAACCCCACATCATTGGATTTTTTATTGGTAGCTCTTCAAGAAGTTTATGGATAAAAAAACCGTCAATTTTTGCGCGTTCAGCAAAGTCCTCATTATCTGGCTTTGCCCTATCAGAATCCCCCCAAATATCCTGTAAAAACAGGCTAGGAGAAAGAGGTTCTGGTGCGCCAATCTCCACCATAGGATTTTTGGAAATCCACGACGGCACCTTGGGCTCAAGGGGGAGGATGGTCTCTTTTTTTTCTAGAATAGGGACTGTTGAAAGGTGGGTTCCACTTTCATAGACATATTTGCCACTCTGAGTTTTTTTCCCTTTATGAACCATGACATCTTCAACAATTTTATACCAAGATTGCAGAGACGTTTCTTTGGTTGTTTCAAATCCCATAATAATAAGTTCATTTTCGGCGCGGGTCATGGCAACATAAAGCAAACGATAATATTCATCCAGATCTTCTTTAGGAGGCTCCTCACCATTAAGAGATAAAAAAGAATCCGATGATGGTAAATGCCACACAAGAAAGGTCCCCTTTTGATTTTGATTTTCATTTTGTTCTTTCTCTTGAAAAGACAATGGCGACCTTGATAAGGGTATGCGCACGGTGTCAGGCAGATAAACAATAGGGGCTTGAAGACCCTTGGCACCATGAACTGTCATGATTCGCACGGCATTTAAATCAGAACCAGAAAAATCACGTTTGATCACTGGGTTGGTTGCGTGAATATAAGAAATGAAACCTTGAAGACCTAGATTTTCCTGATGCTCGTATGTAAAAGAAAGATTCATAAACTCATCCAGAACATCATCACAATCACCCCCCATACGGGACCTGAATTTTTGACGGCCTTTTTGATTTTTCAACACATATGCATAAAGATCTGACAGTGACCCCTGGTCTTTTTTTTGTAGTAATTCTTTTAAAAGGGACACACTTCTTTCATAGGAAGTATGACCTTGAATGGCCTGCCACAGAGATTTATTCTTGTCCTTTCCTTGGCGTAAACACATCAAATCATTGTCATTCAAATCAAATAAAGGGGATTTTAAAACACTGGCCAAAGCATAATCATTTTGCGTTAACATTAAAAATTGACCCAGTGCAACTAAGTCTTGTGCTGCCAAATGATCCATCAATTGGAATCGATCTGGACCAGCAATGGGGATGTTTTTCTTTTTTAAAGCCCGAATCATTTGATACATAAAAGAGCTTCTTCGTTGCACCAAAATCAAAAAATGTGAGGCTTTTGTAGATTTATCAGCAAGACGTTTTTTAATGTCTTCGGCAATGTTTTGTGCGAGTTGTGCCGAAGGAGACGGTACATAACTTTCCTCATCCAAAGATAAATGAGGGTCTTTTTCAGGTGAAACCAATGGCCATAAAGACAGCCGTCCCCATTGTCCTTTTTTAAAACTCTGGTGGTCGGATTTAAGACCATATTCAGGAGTTTGAAAGACGGCATCCACAATATCTAAAATTGGCGCCGTAGATCTAAAGGAAGTATCTAAAGAAATCTGGAGCCACTTTTTTTGAGCAGCTTGAATTTTATTTTCAAAATAGAATCGCAAATGATTAAAAAGATCTGGTTCTGCCCCTTGAAAACTATAAATAGATTGTTTACGGTCCCCTACAACAAAAAGAGTTCGGTTGTTTTTCCGTGCGGTTTCACCTGTAAAAAAATCTTCCGCCAGTTTTAAAATGATCTGCCACTGATCGGGGCTTGTGTCTTGCGCTTCATCCACCATGATATGATCAAGGCCACCATCAAGTTTATAAAGCACCCAAGAAACCCCCTGGTTTTTAGAAAGTAAATCTGCACTCATGGACACGAGATCGTCAAAATCTACACAGGAGTTTTTGGTTTTATAGGCACCATAGGCATCCATAAATTCTTTTAATAAAACCGAGAAAGCATAACTTCCCTCCAAGGAAGCTTGACTTGAAAGCTTGGGCAATGTGTATGTGAGTTTTTCAATTTCCTTTTCAAAAAAGGAAATAAGTTGCGGAAAATTTTTTTCAACTTTTTTTGTGGCGAGCCTCTTGCGAGGTTCATTTTTTGTTGTAAAGAAAACAGCAGCATATTCTTTATAATTATCAGGGGTCAGCCCTTGTTCTGCAACATTTTTTAAAATATCTATTTTTTTCTGATCATTTTCTGAACCTTCTTTCAAAGCATCGACAAGTTTTAAAAATTCTTGTGCATTTACGCAGTAAGCTGATAAAATCAGTTGAGAATTTTGATGAAAATCACAGTTGAAATAGGATTCAAGCCTTGATTTTATGGGGGAGAGTTCTTGTTTGTTTAAAGCTTGTTTACACCCAGGATTCCATAAATTATTTTGCAATAAAGTTAAGATGTAAGACGGTTTATAGTAGGTCATTAAATATTGAAAAGACCAAGATAATCCACCTTTATCAAAGGATGTTTCCCCGTCAATTTTTAAAATAATTTCTTGCAAAAGAGTTTTGGAAATTTCCGTTTGTTTTGCTTCATCCATGAGTTTTAGGTCTCCTTGGATTCCTGCTTCCCGTGGAAAACGCCCCAGTAATTTTTGACAAAAACCATGAATGGTTTGCACTTTCAGACCATAGGGATCATCCAATAAATCAAAGAAAAGAACACGGGATTTTTGAACCTGCTCAGGGGACGATTGATAGCCTAAAAGATCTTTTAAGGAAAGAAATAAAGTTTCTTGCGGACAAGTTGACCACAATGACAAACGCTGAAAAATACGGTGTTGCATTTCCGCAGCAGCTGCTTTTGTAAAGGTTAAACAAAGAATTTTACTGGGGGCTGTTCCTGCTAGCAATAAGCGCAAAACCCTATCCGTTAGAACTTTTGTTTTTCCCGTCCCAGCGGATGCGTCGACCCATACAGAATTTTGAGGTGAACTTGCCATGCGCTGTAAGGAAGAAGGGTCTAGAGATATTGTTTTTTTCAAGGGCACTGTTTAGCTTCCTTCCTTTTGGGATTTTAACTCGGCAAGCCATTCTGATGTACGTTCTAAATGGGTATAATCATTAAAGGGATCTAGCAAAGAATTTATAATTGAAATGTCATAGGGTGCTTTTTCGTCTTGGTATTTCCTTAATATGACAGTTAAATAATCCATGGTGTCCTTGATGAGTTCTGGTGCTTCAAAGGAAACAATTTTTTGACTTCCCAAACCAACATAAGTCAGTTTCGACACTTTTTCCCCAGGGCTATTTTTCTCAAACAACATCCCCAAAAGGGCTAATTGAGGTGCCATAAAACTTTTCACATCTTTTTTAGTTGGCACATATCCTGTTTTATAATCGATAATTTCATATGAACCGTCACGCAACCGATCTATGCGATCTGCCGTTCCAACGATTTCCATTGGCCAGTCAAAAAGCGTGGATGTGAAAGCCATTTTTTTCTCTACAAATATTTCAGAATTAGGAAAACTTCCTTTCCTCAACTGAGAAGATAAATAACCTTCAAGCCATGGTAAATACTGAGAAATTGAGTGACGCCATAGAAAAAAAGTTGACTTATCACACAATGGAAATTGTTGTTTTACGTCCTCATATGACGTTTTTTGCAACAGGTCAAACACGGATTTCTCATCTAAAATATGCCTCTCTAAAAGTGCATGAACAAAAGTACCGTAATCAGAGCTTTCAATGTCAGCATCAAGGTCAGTTAAGGGGTATATGGATAGAATTTTTTTGGCATAAATTTGATAGGGGTCTTTAAAAAGGCGTTGTATATCACTGATACTCAAGCGCCTTGGGCGCTCTTTAAGGGGGGGGCAAGGAACAGGCCTTTTTGACTGTTGAGGAGCAACGGGCGCATCCAATGATTCTTGCCATTTTTTATAATAAGGCGGCAGTGATAATTGAGATTGCTTTTCACCTAAAACTTCTTCCAAAGCCTTCAAACGCAACACCCACCTGGAAGGTGTTGCTGGATCAGACCCACGGCGTTTTGAATAGGTCATGACAATTTTAGAATTTCGCATATTTTGAACCAACAACCAAGCTTCACGCCCCAAAAGGACCTGTGAATCAGAAAGGCCTAGCTTTAACTGCATATCTAAATTTAACCAGGGGTTTAGGGGGGGCGTTGCTGGCCACACTCCTTCATTTAACCCACCCAAAATAACAGAGTCAAAATGACCATAAGCCCCTTGAATAGGATTCATTAATTTCAGGCGTGGATGATTTATGGCACCCCGCTCCATAGAAGAAGTAAAACGCATTCGTACAAGATCTTCATAGGTTTGAAAATCAAGGTCAGGATAGTGATCACTTTTTTCTTTTAAAGAAAGAAAATGAGCCTTAATGGCCGCCCCTATTTCCCCTTGAAAAAAATCAGGGGAAATTTCTTCTAACAAAGAAAAATGCACCTGCACCCAGGAATTAAGGGAGGCTCTTTCTTGCTGTTTTAAAGCCACCAATGGTGCCAAAGATAGTTGATACAGTTTTTTTAAAGTCAGACAATCTAGGGATAAATTCACCCTGCTGCTTCCCCTAAGGGATAAGTCAAATTCAGGGATTATTTGTTGCAATTGAAGAGACGACTTAGCAGAAAAAACAGAAAGTTTGTTTTTCAAAATTGATAAAATCAAGGGAGCCTTATCATGTCCCATAATTGGAGGTAAGGAGAGAACATCAATGGCATATTGACCTTGTTTTGTTTTTGAAAGAGGTCGCCCCCCAGCCACATCAACCCGAATATTAAAGCGCGCTAAAGCCTGTTGAACCTTATGGGATAAATCAGGATCAGGAGTTATGATTGCCGTTGTTTTCGTGAGATCCTCAAGGTTCTCACGTGCCAAAAGTGCAATCATCTCAGCCTCTTTTTCCAAAGAATCTGCCTGGAATAAAGAGATCCCCTTAAAAGTAACCCCATCAAAGTCACGCTTATCAAAAGGCTCATCTGACATCATATGAGAGAGTAAATTTGCGCGTATTCCTTGGTTTTCTTCTTCATTCAACTCACCCTCTAACACGCAATTCTTTTGATAAAGATAATTAGGATGGTTTTTCTTACAACTGGCTTCTGTAGCGGGAAGAATACCACTCCAAAAAACGGCGCCCTGTGGTAGGTGGTCAACAACTTTCATCAGACCTGAGAGTGCTGGACTATAGCCATCAATCCCAGCCATCCAGAGGGGCGTCAATGGAGGTGTCTCCTGCCATTTTTCTGCTAGCTTTTTATACCCTAAAATGGCTTTTGTTTCGGGTAAAACGAGATTTTTTTCCTTAAGGTATTTCTCCCATTTTTTTGAAAATGTTCCAAGGAAATCTGAGGTCACTTGCCAGTGTTCCCCATATGTTTCAGGCACGAGAGAGTCAATATTATCCAAGTTCACTTCAAATGTAGCAACCTCTGACATTAAAGCCAAAAGCGTTTGGACAGTTTCTATTGAAGGAGGCTCTCCCATTTCTTTCAGGATGGATAAACACACTCCCGTTGCCTCAACTTTTTGGATAGCTTCCATGGATATATCATTGGAAACTAGGTCCGTAATAGAAATAATTTTAGGGAGAAAAACCGAAGAATAAGCCCCTTCAAACAATTCATTTTTAAGGTCTTTAATAACACACCGTGTTGGAAGAATAACAAGGGTTTCTAAATAGGAGGACAAGTCTTTATGGTGAAGTGCCCTTAGGCGCCTGGATAATTCTTGCAATAAAGGGGTTTCAAAAGGCAATGTTATCATGTTTTTTTAACCTCAGAATTTCTTTCAAGGGTGACCAATCGCTCCGATGGATTATCTCTATTTTTAGGTGCGGAAATTTCAAGGGTTAAAAGATTTGACAAAGATATACCCTCAATGCGTTCTGGCCATTCAATGAGGCTTATACCTTCTGAAAGAGCTTCATCTAAACCAATTTCAAATACTTCATCAGAAGATTCCAAACGATATAAATCGAAATGCCATACGGGAATCTTAAGGTCTTCATAAATTTGAACAAGGGTAAATGTTGGGCTTGGAACCTCGAGTTTTGGGTTTTTCGCAAGGGCTCGTATAAAGGACCTCGCAAAAAAGGACTTTCCCACCCCAAGGGTCCCCTTCAAAAAAACGACATCACCTTTCAAAAGATTTTAATAATCTGTTATTAAATAGAATTGCCAATGAACGATTCGCTGAGACTCGAAGTAAAGCGTACCATG
>JAJRPZ010000052.1 GCA_024280495.1 Alphaproteobacteria bacterium | reverse complement strand
GCGCAATTTCAGTGAGTAAATCTGGGACTTCAGAAGCTGGATTTTTGAAAGAAATTATATTATCTTGTGACATGGTGGTGTGTTCCTATTCCGTTTTTTCAGGACATCTAAGAATACACCACTAAATCTCTCTCAAAAATACCCATACACAACTTTTAGCTATAACTCTTTTTAGACACGGAGGGATATGATGTATTCCTTTCTAAATAAGGGTTTGAGCAGAATTAGGGGGTCCACATTATTTAAGTGAGAGCCAATATAATTTACTTCTTTAATAGGATTTTTAGTTCATCAAATGATACATATCCTGCATTTATAGATTTTTTTCCTTTAATAATAAAAGTTGGAGTGGCTTCAATATTAAGGTTATCGGCTAGATCCATATTAGATTTTAGAATTTCTGTGGTTTTTTTATCATCCATATCTGCCTTGAATTTTGTAACATCCATTTTAAGGTCAGCGGCAAATTTTAAAAGGTCTTGTGACTCTACTTTTGGGGTAACTTTATGAACCAAGGTCTGCATTTCCATGTATTTTCCTTGACGATCCGCAGCTAATAAAGCCTTGATCAGCATGATAGATTTTGGATGCATGATGGCAATATCACGAGAAATGAATTTAATGTTTTTATTCTCTTTGATAGCAACCTTAATGGTTTTCTCGAATTTGCGACAAAAATGACAGAAAGGATCCATGAAAAGAACTATTTCCGTGGTGCCCTTTTTATTGCCAATAATGGGTACATTTGTTATTTTCTTAAATAAATCATCTTGATGTTTTGCAAGTAAATCCAATTGGCGTTTTTTTTCAATTTTTTGAGAATGTTCTTGAACGGCCGTTACTATTTCCGTAAAAGATTTAGGGTTATTTTTCATATAATCCACGGCCGCACGTCCGATTTCATCGCGGGCTTCCGCCGTCAGGGCACTTGCGGCATTAGTCGCCAAAAAGATGGTTCCTGAAACGAGAGTCATTGTCTTAAAAAATTTTATCATTTTAATTTCCTGTTTTTATTAAAGTGTTAATGAGTTAGAGGCTCCGTAGCAAGGCGCAGCCATTTTTTAGTCTCTTCATTGACAAGGGGTATCAATGTGTCGTGTACCCGTTGATGATAGTCATTCACCCAGTTGACCTCTTGCTGAGACATAAGAGTCACTTCCATTAAGGACTTATCCATGGGGACCATGGTTAAGTTCTCAAAACACAACAACTCATCAGTATTAAGAGACGACTTAACCATTACCTTTTTAACAAGCACCAAATTTTCAATGCGAATCCCATAGGCATTCACCTTGTAATATCCAGGTTCATTACTGAGGATCATTCCTGGTAACAAAGGCACGGTGTTATGAATTGGAGAAATACGTTGTGGGCCTTCGTGTACCCCCAAATAAGATCCAACGCCATGCCCCGTTCCGTGGGCGTAATCTTCTCCAATTTGCCACAGATATTGTCGTGCGAGAGGGTCCAATTTTGATCCCGTTGTCCCCGTTGGAAACGTCACACTGGAAAGGGCAATATGTCCTTTTAAAACACGGGTGTATCTGTCTTTTTGTTCCGAAGTCGGCTTTTTATTCAAGGAAATAGTACGGGTGATATCCGTTGTGCCATCCAAATATTGCCCCCCAGAATCCAAAAGAAAAATATCGTCAGGTTTAAGGGTGCGATTTGTTTTTTCAGATACACGATAATGCACGATGGCACCATTGGGACCAGACCCTGAGATTGTATCAAAACTGTATCCTTTGATATGGTTTTGCTCGAGTCTGCATTGCCACAGACGGTTAACCACATCTAATTCAGTGATGATATCATTGGCAATTGCCGACTCTAACCATGATAATAAATGACAAACTGCAACGCCATCTCGCACATGGGCGGCCACTGCGCCTTCTTGTTCTGTTTTGTTTTTGCAGGAGCGTGGAATATCACAGAAATCAGAGCATTTCACAACCTCTCCTCCTTGTGATTCAATGCAATTTTTCATAGATATCGTGGCATTTCCAGCATCAAGGGCAATTTTTTTCCCTGAAAATAATCCGTTATTTTCAAAAGCAACTTTATAATCTTTAAAGACAACAGAGATACCGAATGCAGATATTAAGGCGCTCATATCCTGTGATTTATCCATGAAAATCGTGCAAGGTCCGCTGGACGGCACATAAGCATATAAGGGAGCAACAGGTGTTATCAAGCGATCATGGGCACGCACATTGAAAAGCCAAGCAATGCTTTCCGAATAATTTAAAAAGAAACCATCAAGGGGTATTTTTTTTGAAGAGCTCACCTTTTTCATTTGATCTCTGATAACTTGTAATTTATCCGTAAAACTCACACCTGAATACTGAATAGGATGAAGTGACAAAGGATATTTATCAGCGACGGGGCGTTTTTTCCATAATTCATACAAAGGATTTTCAGACAAGGGCACAAGGTCAATACCATAATGAGAAAGCAGGTCGCCATAGGCCTCATATTCTTTTAGAGAGAAGAGTTGTGGATCAAAGGCAATTTTATCACCAGAGTTCAAAGAATCTGAAAACCAAGATGCCACGTCTTTTACAGTGTAATTCACAACGGAAAATTGATCCGTATTCACTTCATCATGGGCTTGGGTGGTATAACGACCATCAACAAATACAGCGCCTTTTACCTGGAGAGAGTCCTTTGAAACAAGACCTGCACACCCAGTACTTCCAGTAAATCCCGTTAAAAATTGAACCAGGTTATCCCGATCAGGGCAATATTCTGAGCGATGAGCGTCTGTTTTAGGTAATAGCAGCCCAGAAAAACCTTGAGAAAGCAAATAAGCTGTAAGCTGTAATAGCCCTTCTTGGGTTAAGTTTGCCATTTTTCCTTGGGAGGAAATTTTTTCTGCTAGAGCGGGTTTGTTATTCATAATTTACTCATTTTCTATTAAACTCTAATGGTTGCATTATCGTCATCATTGAGTAAATTAGCAAGGTCCTTAGGTAAGACTATGGTAAATTCTGTAAATTCTTTATATTCAGTTTCGATGAAAATACGCCCCCGATGTTGCTGTACTATAATTTCATAACTCAGGGACAAACCCAAACCAGTGCCTTGCCCCGTTGGCTTTGTTGTAAAAAAGGGTTCGAAAATTTTATTCTTTACGGAATCAGACATCCCCATTCCATTATCCCGAACACGAATAGTTAAATGATTGTCAGAATCTTCTATTTTGACTTGAATTTTTGGTTTAAAACTGGATTTTTTTTTCTTTTTTTCATGTAAAATAAAACAGGCATTATTGATTAAATTTAAGAAAACACGTCCTAAGTCCTTAGGATATACAGAAATATTGGTCATGCTTTTTGTATAGTATCTAGTAACTTCTGGACTAAATCCTTTTTGTTTAAATGACGCTAAACCAAGGAGGATATTTTCATCGAGAAGCTCTTGTAAATTAGCCTCCCTCAAAATATCATTTCCTCCATGGGCGTGGGTTAACATAGAATTGACGATGGTATCAGCACGGCGTCCATGTTCTTCAATTTTAGTCATATTTTTAATAAGATGATGGGTTAAATACTTTAAAGATTCATAATTTCCAGGTGAAATTTGAGATTCAATTCCTTGTATGGTCTCCGATATTTCTTCTCCAAATACTCGAGAATTATCGGCAAAATTTACTATGAAATTTAGAGGATTACGTATTTCATGGGCAATACCAGCAGTTAAAGACCCTAGACCTGCGAGTTTTTCTTGAGTGATAATTTGAGACTGAGCATTTTGAAGATCATGGAGGGCAAGCTCAAGCTTTTGATTTTGACGAGAAAGGTCTTTCGTTCTCTTGGCAACCTGATCATCTAATTTATCAATGTGTTTTTCCAGTTTTTCAACCAAGGTTTTATTGTCTAAAAATACATTAGAAATCGCTGTGAACCACGGTTTCCAAGGAGCACTGACTTCGGAAATAATTTTAGGATCTAATTGCCCCCGTCTTTCAATATGACGCACTAATAATCCTGCTGGATTAATAAATTCACGGGCGACTAAACGCGTTGCTAGAAGTAAAAAAATCGTCGTAAACAGAATAACCATGAGTAAGCTTGGTAGAATATTTTTAATGGTTTGAAGGGCAACGCTTTTATTATCAACGTAATAAATCACTTTCCATGGAGCAAAAGAGGTGTGTGCAACATAAATCCAATAATCGCCAATGCGGGTTAATGTTGCCTCGCTCACTTTTGA
Source organism: Alphaproteobacteria bacterium (assembly GCA_024280495.1). Lineage (GTDB taxonomy): Bacteria > Pseudomonadota > Alphaproteobacteria > Caedimonadales > UBA9215 > UBA9215. Next base: position 35,456 of record JAJRPZ010000052.1, on the reverse strand, counting down.
AAAACTGTTACTAAGTAAATCTTTTGGGATAGTATTATCAAGGTGGATAATTTCATGGTGTTGATTATCCCGAATAGCAAGGTCGGCAATCACTGTATTACTATCATTTACCACCAAAAAATCACCTAAATTATGATGGAGATTCTCCACAAAGAAATCAACGGAACTCAGAGTAAAATCAAGGCCAACAACACCTTTGTACTGACGGTTTTCATAAACAGGTGCCGCGACGGTAACCAGCAGCTTTTTTTCAATGGGCGACAAAAAAACATCTGTCCAAAAAACTTTATCTTCACGGTTATTAGCTGGTAAAGAACGTATGTAATATTCTTTTTCATAAATTTGTGACGGAAATTTAACTTCCTCAGAATTATTCCAAGGGTATCTAAAATAAAAATTGCTGGCTGATGTATAGTGAAATCCAGTCACACTTTGGATACTGTTTTTCAAAACACTCACTAGGGGAATTAAAGAATAGGTCATCTGTAATTCTTTAAATATGGGATGGGGAATACTATCCCGATCTCCCTTCCCCACTAAAATACCATAGGGGCTCTCACGCCCACCGCCCCGTGCTGATAAGTAATATGTGTTTTCTCCTTTAGTTATATTAAATTCAAGGTGACTACCAAACACTTCAAACTCACGACTCAAAAATTTTTGAGCCTGACGCTGCATAGCTTTAATGGCGTCATAGCGCACACGCAAAATATTGTTAAAAGATTGAGTTTGTTCCAAGAGACGTAAATTAATACTTTGGATATTGGATTCATAGTTGTCGCTATAAAGAAAACTAAATAAAACAACAGCAGAAATAGTAACTGATCCGTAAATAAGGGCAATAATACGGTTAAACCGCGAAAAAAAAGATTTACTCCGTATAATACTCAGAAAAATGCTCCCTATTTTTAGTCATTTATTTTGGAACGACTATAACCTCAAGAAAAAAGCTCCTTTTAAAGGGAGCGATTTAACCAATCAGATAAAGCAAGTTTAGGCAATGCCCCAACTTGTGTTTCAAGAACTTGACCGTCCTTAAATAACATCAAAGTTGGTATGCTACGAACGCCATGTTGCACAGGTGCATCAGGGTTTTCATCGATGTTCAATTTTACAATTCTCACACGACCTTGGTATTCACTGGCCAATTCTTCAAGAACGGGGGCAACTGCACGGCAAGGGCCACACCACTCCGCCCAAAAATCCACCAGGACAAGGGTATCATGTTTTAAAACATCTTGTTCAAAATTGCTATCAGTTACAGCTTGTAAACTCATGGGAGCCCTCTTTTCATTTCAGGTTGCATTGACTGTAGTTTAAACAACCAAACTCACTTCATCAATGGCAAATTCGATCTTATTTTTTTATTCTCAATTCACTTCAAGATTTTCAGACCGCGATTCTGAAATGAGTAGTAGTACATAAAAGAATATTCTAAAAGGTACGTCTTGATTTAAGGGCCGTTGAGAGGGTGCCTTCATCAAGATAGTCAAGCTCACCTCCCACGGGGACACCGTGGGCAATGGCAGTGATAATAATGTTATTTTTAAACTTTGATTCTTGAATTTGATCTTGAATATAATGCGCTGTTGTTTGCCCATCAATTGTCGCGCTTAAGGCAAGAATGACCTCGTGGATTTCCCCTTTTTGGAGACGTTCCAATAACTTTTTGATGCGTAAATCATCGGGTCCCACGCCGTCAAGGGCTGATAGATTGCCGCCCAAAACATGAAACTGTCCTTTGAAAACGGCATTTCGCTCCAAGGCCCAAAGATCAGCCACTGATTCCACCACACACAACACGTTTTGATCACGAACCGGGTGAGTACAGATATGACAAGGGCTCTTGAGGTCTAGATTACCACAGGTGTCACAAGATTCAATTTCCTCAACGGCTTTTTGCATTTCAACTGCAAGGGGTGCCATCAAATTTTCCTTGCCCAATAAAAGATGAATGACGGCACGTCTTGCACTTCGTGGCCCAAGACCAGGAAGTTTCGAGAGGAGTTTGATGAGAGGGGCAAGGGGTTCCTGTGACAATTTTAGACTCAATCCTTCGTTAAATAGGGGGATTATTTTTTAAAATGGAAGTTTCATACCGCCTGGCAGTCCCATCCCTCCAGTAACTGCAGCCATTTCTGACTCGGTGGTGTTGTCAGCTTTTATTTTTGCATCATTCACAGCAGCAACAATTAAGTCTTCAAGCATTTCGATTTCCTCTTTATCCACAAGACTTGGATCAATGGAAAGGGACTTTAATTGACCTTTACAAGACATGATAACGGTAACCATGTCCCCACCAGATTTTCCTTCTACGGTCATTTCTTCAAGTTTATCCTGAACACTTTTCATCTTTTTTTGCATCTGTTGAGCTTGTTTCATAAGTTGCGCAATATTAGTCATGACTTTTTCCTTTGTCTTAGTCTTTTAGAGGTTTCACATCTTTCAACTCGGAACCTTCAAAGGTTTCGAGGGTTTTTTTTACAAGGAGGGTCTTCTTGGCCGTAGCCATCAGATCAAATTTATTCTTGTTTTTTTGATCTCGTAAGGTGAAAATGGGTTTTTCATCCGTTTCAGAGGTCATCGTTTTTTTTCGTTTAATTACCTTTATAGACCAAGATAATCCCGTCCATTTATCCAGATTTTCTTTAAGTTTTCTTTGAAAGCCGTCAACAATATCTGGCGTGGAGATAATCTCAAAGGTCGCCGTATCAGGTGCATATTTTTCAAGGTGAACATGGTTTTCAAGTTCGTATTTCAAGAGAGGCTCTTTATTGGCTTCAAAGAGCTCTACGAGATCAGAAAAAGACTTGGGCGCGCTCTGGACAGGAATCTTTTTGATAGTGGAAGGCGGTGATAGAGTCTCTTTTTTAGGGACTATTTTTTCTAATTCAGAATTTTTTTTTTCAGCCGAATCAGAAAGGGCAGCAATGGGAGATTTTAAATTTGCAAGGCTAGAAATGACGCTTTGTGCCGTTGGAAGATCGCTGAGGAAACAGGCACGAATTAGGATCATATCCATTGCTTGCACGGGTGTTAGCGCATTTTTAAGATCGTCACGACCTTTTGTTAGAACTTGCCAAAGCCTTGTTAGGACTGGAACGGATAAAACTTGTGCATGGGCCTTTAAGGTCTCCAATTCTTTTGCCGACAGGAGCGTGCGTTCTGCAAAACTTGGTGATATTTTGAGGCATGAAATTTCGTGAACCAAATCACAAAGAGAGCTTAAAACTTGATCGGGATCAGCCCCATTTTGATAAAGAGTTTCAAATTTTTTAAGTACGACTGCGGTCTCACCTTTTAAAATCCCATGAAGGGTATCAAGTATATCTCCTTGACCAGAAAGGCCCATCATTGTACGTACGCTCTCTCCCATAATGGTGCCAGGAGATAAACTTATGGCACGTTCAAGCAAAGATTGCCCATCTCGGGCAGACCCATTGGCACCTTGGGCTAAGACCATCAAGGCATCGTTTTCTATTTTGATGCTTTCCTGATCACAGGTGCGTTTTAAAAGATCTTTCAGGGTATTAATGTCGAAACGTTTGAGGTCAAAGCGAACGCAACGGGAAATGATCGTATCAGGAACTCGGTTGAGTTCCGTTGTGGCAAATATAAATTTTGTATATTCAGGGGGTTCTTCAAGGGTTTTAAGTAGGGCATTAAAGGCTTGCTTTGTGAGCATATGCACTTCATCGATAATCTGAATTTTATAACGAGCAGAAGAAGGTTTGTAATAAGCAGCCTCAATAACGCGGCGGATATCATCCACGCTCGTGCGGCTCGCTGCATCCATTTCAATGACATCAAGATGACGCTCATTTAGAATATCAACACACGGTTGACAGTCACCACAAGGGTGAATGGTTTCAGATCCTTTGCCATCCTTACCAACACAATTAAGAGCACGAGAAATAATACGCGCCGTTGTGGTTTTACCAATACCACGCACTCCAGTGAGTAATATAGCATGAGGAATGCGTTTTTTTTCAATGGCGTTTTTTAGGGTTTCCACAAGCACATCTTGCCCCAAAAGATCCTGAAAGGTCTGGGGACGATATTTACGGGCAAGAACTTGATAAGAATCACTCATACTGAAAGATAACGTTCTTTTTATAACAAGGCAAAGTCTTTTATTAAGATATTGCCTTCTTTTTTATTTTGAAATCAAACGTCGTCAGAATTAGCAAGGATATCAATGCCATTATCTTGTAAATACACAGTCAATTGATCTTTTAATTTATTAATTTTGCCTTCCGATGATTCATCGACAACACTCAAAGCCGTCGCTAGTACGCCAAAAATGGTGGCACCTCCTTTGACATAAATATCCCACTCTTCGGGAATCCACCCAGTGGTGGAGGCTCCCATACCAACAGTTGCAACAGTTGTGAAAATTGTTGCGCATATTGAGGCTAAATTCCCCCCAATTGTCCATGTATATATACCACACCGTAAACAGTCATCGGTTATCCCATCGATGTCTTGGTAAATATTATGAGCATCGGTTTCTATTTTTTTTTCAGAGATACTCTGGGGGATAGGGGAGGCATAATGAACTAAATTGAGATTTTCTATTTGAGAATTTTCCTCTTCTTCCATACTTAGTATTCCCGAAGAATAAACGGGATAAAATAAAAAAGTGACTATTAAAGCATATAGCAATTTCATTGATTTTCTCCATGACAGTGTTATTAATATAAAGTCTCATTTAATTGTTAAATGACTGTTTCTTTATTACTAATAAATGGTAAAAATGATTCTTATTCATTTATTTACTCTATTGGGCCATTTTTATTTTTTTCGCATATGCTTCCGTATTTTTGGAATTACTGTAAAATTTTTGTTGCTTTTTTGAATGCATCTAGGATGATAGTGAAGTTGATTAAAAAAATATAAAATTGAAAGAGTATTATGGCTGACAAAAAAAACCTAAGAACTCCAGACAATATGACATTCGAGGAAGCCATGATAGAGCTTGAAACCGTAGTGAATGGTTTGGAAAATGGTCGCATCCCTTTAGATCAAGCCATTGGATCCTATGAGCGTGGCGCTGCCCTTAAAAAACGTTGTGATGAACTGCTTTCTAAAGCTCGTTTAAAAGTCAAAGAAATTTACGAAGCACGGGATGGTAAGATTGAACAAAAAGAATCCGCGTTGCAGAGTGTTATTGATGGGAATTGATAACCTGTTTCAAGATGACGGATTAAAGCGTGATCTGGCGCTCATTCAATTAATTTTGGAGCCTCACCTTGAATCTCATTTAAAACGTCGACTGGAATGTTCTATCAATCCTATTCCACAAAAACTTTATGAAGCTATGTCATATGGCGTTTTAGAGGGAGGAAAACGTTTACGTGCGTACCTTTTTTTAGCAGCTCTTCGTCTTTTTTCAGGTTCCGTCCATGATAAAGTTCTTTTGGATATATGTTGCTCCATCGAGTGCTTGCAAGCTTATTCTCTTATTCATGATGATTTGCCAGGGATGGATAATTCTGATTTACGTCGAGGAAAACCATCCACTCATAAAGCATTTGATCACCATACGGCTATTCTTGCTGGATCTTCCCTTCAAAATTTAGCCTTTGAGATTTTGAGCCGTCTTGATCTTGATGCAAAAAAACGCTGCGCTCTTATTGAGGTTATGAGCGTTGCCACAGGACCTCAAGGCATGATGGCGGGGCAACAGCTAGATATGGATTACGAATTGTTTAATCCTGATGTATCTCAAAAAAATATAGAGCGTATGCAATATCTTAAAACGGCCTCTTTTTTTCAAGGTGTTTTACAATCAGCCTGTATTGTTTTTGGTGCGGATCAAAATTGTTTAAATGAATTTGGGAAACTCTTTGGGCGCCTATTCCAGATAACGGATGATATGCTGGATGTAACGTCCTCAAGAGAAAAACTTGGCAAGCCAACTCAGAATGATAATGATAAAAAAACCCTCATAACTGAGCTGGGCCTTGAAGGTGCGCATCAAGAATGCAAAACTTTAAAAAGAAAGGCGCAGGTAATTTTAAAATCTTGTGGTACAGATTCTAAACCTCTGATAACCCTTATGAATTTCTTAATAACCCGTTCTTCTTAGATTGATGTGTCCGTAAAAAGGTTGACTCATCACTTTTGTGTGTTGAAAACCTATCAAATTTGTTAAAAATGAATGCATAAATAGAGGGGCTAAAATGTTATAATTTCCTGATGATAGTAGCCTTAAGACATTTCAGCAAGTCCACATTATTTGAGGGAGAGCTAAATCTTTTAAAACCACCATAGTCATTTGTTTCTGATGATTTTTGCATTTACGTCACCATCGGAAAATGTAAGAGACGTTATATCACCCTCATTCAAAGAGGTCGCTGACTTTATAACACGTCCTTGATCATTACGTACCAAGGAAAATCCTCGCTCAAGGGTTCTTGTATATGAGTAGCTTTCAAGCAATTGAAACCGTCCCTTAAAGATATCTTCAAAATGGTCAATAACACGATTAATAGAGCGGTGAAGGCGCCGTTCTAGGGATATAAGAGTCTCTTTTTGACGGTCGATAACATCAAGGGGCGAGCGCAAACGCAAACGCTCTAAATTTTGTTGGGCAAAGCTTATGGATATCTCTATGGAGCGGTCTTTTCTATCTCCGACCTCATCCAAACCCATTGTTGCATCTTCAAAAAAACGTCTCATAGATTGGTTAAGGCGCCTATAATGCCCCTTAATATTTTGTAATAATTCCAAGCGAACGGGCACGGCTCTCTCTGCTGCTGCCGTTGGGGTTGGGGCTCTGTGGTCGGAAACAAAATCAATAAGAGTGGTATCCGTTTCATGACCCACAGCAGAAATAACGGGAATAGAACAAGAAAAAACAGCACGAACTACGCGCTCATCATTAAAACACCATAGATCCTCAAGGCTTCCGCCACCGCGTGCAATAATAATGACGTCAGGTTTTTCTCCTTCACTTAATTTTTGAAATCCTGCAAGTGCCCCCTCTATTTTTTCAGCTGCTTTATTGCCTTGAACAGGAACGGGCCACAGCATGACTGGGACGGGAAATCGATCATCAAGACGATGTAAAACATCACGGATTACGGCCCCCGTTGGCGAGGTGATAACGCCAATACGCTTTGGCATAAAGGGGATCTGTTTTTTATGAGCTGGGTCGAAAAGACCTTCTGTCAGGAGCTTTTTTTTAAGGGCTTCCAATTGTTTTAAAAGAGCCCCTTCACCTGCGGGTTCCATGGATTCTACAATTATCTGGTACTTAGAACGTCCTGGATAGGTGGTTAATCGGCCCGTGCAAATAACCTCAAGACCGTCCTGGGGCTGAACCTCCAGACGTGAGGCAACGCCCTTCCAACAAACGCCATCTAAAACAGAACGATCATCCTTGAGAGAAAAATAAATATGGCCAGAAGAATGCTTTTTTACGGAAGATAACTCCGCCTTAATTTGAATACCCGTAAAATGATTTTCCACCACACCCTTTAAAAGAGATGAGAGCTCTGTGACATTGTATACTTTTTTCAAAGATTTCCTTAGGGGGGTATCTTTTATGTCTGTTGGGGTTTCATCAAGGTCAAAGAGCATGTAATATAAAGGAATGATTTGTTTTATAGGACTCATCATAGCTGGGCAACGCACGTTTTTAAATAGATAATTTAAAAGAAGATCATAAAATGGATTATAAAAACTTTTTTCAAGACCACCTTCAAACTCTCAAAAAAGAAGGGCGTTACAGGCACTTTGCTAATATCGAACGCCGTGCGGGAGATTTTCCAAAAGCTATCTTAAAAACCGGTAACACGCAAAAAGAGATCATCATTTGGTGCAGCAACGATTACCTTGGCATGGGCCAACATCAAAAGGTTTTACGTGCAACCCTAGGGGTCCTTAAATCCTGTGGGGCTGGGGCTGGAGGAACAAGGAATATCTCTGGAACCACTCGATACCACGTGGAATTAGAAGAAGAACTGGCACGTTTTCATAATAAAGAAGCTGGTCTTGTTTTTACATCAGGGTATGTCTCCAATGATGCGACTCTTTCAACCCTAGGACGCATGCTTCCTAACTGTATCTTTTATTCCGACGCCGATAACCATGCCTCTATGATTCAGGGCATCAAGCACAGTGGTGCAGAAAAACGCATTTTTCGCCATAATGATTTCAAACACCTCGAAGAGCTTATGGCACAAGATGATCCAAGGGCTGCAAAAATTGTAGCTTTTGAATCAGTTTACTCCATGGATGGCGATATTGCTCCCATCAAAGAAATTTGCGCCGTTGCCAAAAAATATGGGGCTCTCACCTATATTGATGAAGTACACGGCGTTGGCATGTATGGTAAAAATGGCGGTGGCATTGCCCAAAAAAGAGGGCTCGAGGATCAATTAGACATCATTCAAGGCACACTTGGTAAAGCATTTGGCCTTGTGGGCGGGTATATTACGGGATCCAAAAACCTTATTGATTTTGTTCGCAGTTTTGCATCAGGCTTCATTTTCACCACCTCCATCACACCAGCAGTGGCTGCGGGCTGTATCGCCAGCATTAAGCACCTTCGAAATTCTTCCATTGAAAGAGATATTCATCAAAAAAATGCAAGTTACTTAAAACAAGAACTCACCAAGGCAAAAATCCCTCACATTAACTCAGAAAGCCATATTATTCCCATTATGGTTCATGATGCTGCTAAATGTAAACAGGTTTCTGATATGTTGCTTCATGACTATGACATGTATGCTCAACCCATTAATTACCCAACGGTCCCCGTTGGCCTTGAAAGATTACGTCTCACCCCCTCAGCAATTCATACAAAGAAAATGTGTGATGATATCGTGCATGCCCTAAAGGAAATTTGGAAAAAATTAGAGTTGTAATTAATTATTTCAAAAACATCTCAGACGTCATTAATCACTTTCGCGCCTATAAGTTATAGGCGTTGCTCCCTGGCTGTGGTGCATAAATGAAATTTTGGTCGCGAAGGTACAATTTCTTAAAAACATCAAATTGAACGGGCAGCATTGGATTTACCCAGACCATTCATGCGGTTCAATATTTGAACGGCGGTCTGTGTTTCTTTAACCTGTCCTTTTCACAAATCCAAAATATTAGACTCCCTCGAGAGCGCAAAAGGCCCCTTCATATGCTCTCCAATCTCTCTTGTTATAATCGGGCTTCTTAAATTTGTGGCGATAGGGATCTTTCAGTTTATAAGATTTGTGAATTTTCATGTTACTGAATGGAAAATAACACAATTGCCAAACTTTGACTATTTATGTACCACAGCCGCTTGATATGACGGTATATAGTCAATTCCCTTTCTCTTGCTGGTAATTATCCTTTAAATTTGCTATATCTGGGGCATCTTTATAATAAATATGATGAGATTGAATTTTTATGTCTGATATTAAAGCTCTTGAATCCACGTATAGCATAGCTATTTTAGAGGCAGCTTCCTTGAATGATTTGGAAGTTGTGCGCTTGAAGGCCCTTGGAAAACAAGGTGAAATTTCTTTACTCATGAAAACATTGGGAAAAATGTCCCCCGAAGAACGCAAAGATAAAGGCGTTCTTTTTAATGACGTGCGTACAAAATTATCGAAAAATATTGAACAAAAGAAAGCAGATCTGGCTACTCAAGCTTTGACTGCGAGGTTAGTTTCTGAAACCGTGGATGTCTCTTTGCCAGAACGTCCAGAAGAGGCTGGTGCTATTCACCCATTGACCCAGGCAGAATATGAATTAACAGAAATCTTCCGCTCCATGGGATTTCATGTTGCTGAAGGACCGCACATTGAAAATGATTTCAATAACTTTAGTGCCTTGAATATCCCCCCAGAACATCCTGCCCGCGAAGAGCAAGATACTTTTTACCTCCCCAAACGTGAAAAAGAAGGCGTTGATGGTAAAATTCTTAAGACCATGTTATTGCGCACTCAAACGTCACCTGTTCAAATTAGAACCATGATGAAAAAGAAGCCTCCTATTCGTATCGTGGCCCCAGGTCGCGTGTATCGCAGTGATTATGATCAAACTCACACGCCAACTTTTCATCAAATTGAAGGTCTTTTCATTGATCGTAATATCCATATGGGACATCTCAAGCGATGTGTTACTGATTTTTGTCGTGCCTTTTTTGAACTCCCAGAATTAAAATTGCGTTTTCGCCCTTCCTTTTTTCCCTTCACTGAACCATCTGCTGAGATTGATATTGAATGCAATCGACGTGATGGAGAGCTTATTTTGGGCGAATCGGGTGATTGGCTTGAAGTCATGGGGTGTGGCATGGTGCACCCAAAGGTTCTAGAAAATTGCGGCATTGATTCCAATGAATATCAAGGCTTTGCTTTTGGACTGGGCATTGAACGTATGGCTATGTTGAAATATGGCATTCCAGACCTTCGATCTTTTTATGACACAGACCAACGCTGGTTACGACATTATGGTTTTTCGGCTTTTGAGGCGTTAATGGGAGGCGCAAAATAATGAAATTTACATTTTCTTGGTTAAAAGAACATCTTGAAACAACGGCCTCTGTGGATGAAATATCTGAAAAACTCACGAGCCTTGGCCTTGAAGTTGATACTATTACGAACCCTGCAAAAGAATTAAACGCTTTTAAAATTGCTCATATTATTAAGGCAGAGCCTCATCCAGATGCGGATAAGCTCAAGTTATGCCATGTTTTCACTGGTAAAGAAACACTGCAAATTGTTTGTGGTGCACCCAATGCACGTCCTGATATGAAAGTGGTATTAGCACCAATTGGTTCGTTGATTCCAAGTAATGGTATGAAAATAAAGGCCGCAAAAGTGCGCGGTATTGAAAGCAATGGTATGCTTTGTTCCGCTGCTGAACTGGGCCTTGAGGGAGATGCCCATGGCATTCTTGATCTTGATGTGGATGCCCCTATTGGTGAAACTTATGCTATCTATGCTGGTTTAAATGATCCTATTTTTGACCTAGAAATCACTCCAAATCGAGGGGATTGCCTCGGAGTACGCGGTGTTGCCCGTGATTTATCCGCCGCTGGTCTTGGGCGTTTATTACAGTTGAGTGTACCTAATTTTACGAATACTGGTGATTGTCCCGTTAATATCAAACTTGATATTGATGATGAGCATAAACAGGCTTGCCCTTATTTTACGGCTCGTCTTGTTCGCGGCGTTAAAAATGGCCCTAGTCCTGATTGGTTAAAACAAAAATTACGGGCCATTGGCCTACGTTCTATTTCGACATTAGTCGATATCACGAATTATATGACTTTTACCCATAACCGTCCTATGCATGTTTTTGATTTTGAAAAGATCAAGGGAGAGACCTTAACCATACGCATGGCAAAAACAGATGAAAAATTTCTGGGTCTTGATGAAAAAGAATATAGTTTATCTGATCACATGACAGTTATTACCGATGAGAGCGGTGTAGTTTCATTGGCTGGTATTATGGGGGGAGAAAGTACAGGATGCTCTGATGATACCGTTGATGTATTGCTTGAATCCGCATTTTTTGATCCGATCACAACGGCGATGACGGGGCGTCGTTCAGGGATTAATAGTGATTCTCGCTTTCGCTTTGAGCGTGGTGTTGACCCTTCTATTGTTTTGGAAGGCTTAGATATGGCGACGCAATTAATTTTGGATCTTTGTGGTGGCGAGGCTAGTGAACCTGTCATTGCAGGAGCAGAACCAGATTTTTCAAAGACCCATGGAGCGTCTTTATATTTTGATCCAAAAACCGTCAAAACTAGAGGTGGCGTAACGGCTTCCCGCGAAAAAATAGAGTCCATTTTGACGGCCCTTGGTTTTGGCGTCAAGGCGGCTGGGTGTGATTATCAAATTTCCGTACCGTCGTGGCGTTTTGATATGGACTGTTCAGAGTCCTTGGTTGAAGAAGTCTGCCGCATCATTGGGTATGATCATATTGAGGAAGAAGACCTACCTCCTGCAAAAATAGATGAATTTTTTGAAAGCAACAAAGGATCTCTTCAAAATCAAAAACGCCGCCATATAATACGGCGTTTATTGGCTTCACGTGGCTTATGTGAGTGTAATACGTGGTCTTTTTTGGAGGAATCAAAGGCTAAGAAATTTGGTGGTGGTGATCCCTCTTTGAAATTAACAAATCCTTTGAGTAAAGAATTTGAAGTCATGCGCCCGTCGCTCTTGGTGAATCTGATCACTGGGGCTGGTAAAAACAAAGACCGAGGCCTTGAAAATTCAGCTTTATTTGAGGTTGGTGCCGTTTATGATGCATCTTTTGAAGACCTTCAAGAAACCCGTATTGGTGGTATTAGAAGCGATGATTTTGCAACACGTCATTGGCTGAATAAAGAACGATCCGTAGATCTATTTGATGCTAAGGCAGATTTGTTTGCAGCCATTGAGGTTTGTGGTGTTTCTAAAGAAAATCTTCAAGTTAAACAAGAGGCTCCTTCTTATTTTCACCCTGGTCGTTCGGGCACAGTATACCTTGGCCCTAAAACGATTTTAGGCGTGTTTGGTGAATTACACCCTCAGATTTTGAAAGATATGAATGTGGACTCAACGGTTGTTGGGTTCGAGTTGTTTTTGGATCGTTTTCCCATGGCAAAGGAAAAAAACAAGAAAAAGCTCTTAAAAACATCAACTTTACAACCCATCCATAGAGATTTTTCATTTTTAATGGATGAAGTAACGCCCGTACAATCTTTGATTGATGCAACGAAAAAGGTGAATCGTAACCTTATCACTAATGTTCAAATCTTTGATGTGTATGTTGGCAAAGGGATCCCAGAAGGTAAAAAATCCGTTGCGTTAACGGTAACCTTTGAACCTTTTGAAAAGACCCTCACCGATACAAAAATCAATGCTATCATGGATGAAATTATTATTGCTATCGGAAGCAAAACAGGCGCAGAATTACGCGCTTAAAGGAATATAAAAAACATGGCGTCTAAAAAATTAGGTAACATCAGAAACTTTTCCATCGTGGCACACATTGATCACGGAAAATCAACTTTAGCGGATCGCTTAATTCAACATTGCGGTGCCGTTAAGGATCGGGATATGAAGTCCCAGTTATTGGACAACATGGATATTGAACGCGAACGGGGTATTACCATTAAATCTCAGACGGTGCGTTTGAAATTCAATGCCAAAGATGGCAAAACATACATTCTTAACTTGATGGATACACCTGGTCATGTGGATTTTGCCTATGAGGTCAGTCGTTCTTTAGCAGCTTGTGAAGGCTCTATTCTTGTTGTAGATGCCAGTCAAGGTGTTGAGGCACAAACCTTGGCTAACGTCTATAAAGCCATGGAAAATAATCATGAATTGATCCCAGTATTGAACAAAATTGATTTACCAGCTGCGGAACCTGATCGCATTAAGGAACAAATCGAAGAAGTTATTGGTATTGATGCAACGGATGCTATTCATGCTTCTGCTAAGACGGGCGTAGGGATTCCAGAAATTCTCGAACGTGTAGTCACTGATTTGCCTGCTCCTCAAGGCGATGTTGACGCGCCTTTAAAAGCATTATTGGTGGATAGCTGGTATGATCCTTATTTGGGCGTCATGATTTTGGTGCGCGTTTTTGATGGCGTCCTTAAAAAGGGACAAAAAATCGAAATGATGGCGGCTGGTGTTAAATACCAAGTGGAGCAAGTGGGATATTTTCAACCAGATCGTCTCATCGTTGATGCCTTATATCCAGGTGAAGTTGGGTTTATAACTGCAGGTATCAAGCACGTTGCCGATTGTAATGTTGGTGACACTATTACGGAGGAAAAAAACAAAGCAACAAAAGCTCTTGACGGATTTAAGCCAAGTGTACCTGTTGTATTTTGTGGTCTCTTTCCAACGGATGCTGCGGATTTTGAAGATTTGCGTGAAAGTCTTGGAAAATTACGCTTAAATGATGCTAGTTTTTCCTTCGAAGCCGAAAATTCTGCGGCCCTTGGTCTTGGTTTCCGTTGTGGTTTCTTGGGGCTATTACACCTTGAAATTATTCAAGAGCGCTTGGAACGTGAGTATGATCTTGATCTAATTACAACTGCCCCCAGTGTGATTTATAAAATTTATATGAATGACGGCGCGGATATTGAATTGCATAATCCTGCTGATTTTCCAGATATCGTGAAAATCAAAGAAATTCATGAGCCTTGGATTAAGGCCACCATTATGGTACCCGATGACTATTTGGGTGGCGTGTTAGGGCTTTGTACGGACAGACGTGGCGAACAAGTCGATCTAACTTATGTTGGGTCTCGAGCCATGGTTGTTTATAATTTACCCTTGAGTGAAGTTGTTTTTGATTTTTATGACCGCCTAAAGTCAATTACTAAAGGCTATGCAAGCTTTGATTATGAAGTGTCTGAATACCGTGAAGGTGATTTGGTGCGCGTGTCTATTTTGGTAAATTCCGAACCCGTTGACGCTCTATCTTATATTACCCATCGAAGCCAAGCCGAATCCCGTGGCCGCGGTATGTGTGAGCGTTTAAAAACCTTGATCCCAAGGCAATTGTTTAAAATTCCTATTCAAGCCGCAATTGGTGGCAAGTTCATTGCCCGTGAAACCATTTCTGCTATGCGAAAAGACGTGACATCAAAATGCTATGGCGGTGATATCAGTCGTAAGAAAAAACTTTTGGAAAAGCAAAAAAAAGGTAAGAAAAAAATGCGGCAATTTGGTAGCGTAGAAATTCCGCAAAGTGCTTTCTTAGCAGCCCTTAAAACCAGCGATGACTAAAGTATCTTTTGACACGGTGACTCTTTTAATTAAACTCACCCCAGGGGCGTCGGAAAATAAATTCGTGCGTCTCGAGCGTGATTTGTTGGGGGATCTTATTTTGCATGTACGAGTGACGGCGATCCCTGAAAAGGGCATGGCCAACAAGGCACTCATTAAGTTACTTTCAAAGAAATTTAAGCTGTCGAAATCTTCTTTCGAGATTAAACGAGGCACCCTTTCCAGGACAAAAATGTTTATGGTAAAGTGTCCAGAAAATTTATTTCTAGAAAAATGCCGAAAAATGCTTTTATTTCTATGATTTTATCCGTATCTCTAGGGTTGCAAATTTTCTGTTTAACTTGCTTATCTTTTCAGGATATCAGGACAGAGCGCCTTTCTCTTTTACTTTGTTTCGTTCTTTTTATGGTGAGTCTCCCGTTGATGTTGGGGGTAAATAGTGAACAGATTTTTGCTGTTTTCATTGTGCTGGGATCCTTATACCTTTTTTCATTATTAATTAAGGTGCATCATGGATATCATAATACGGCTATTGGCATTGGTGATTTTTTCGTTTTGCCACCACTGTTATTGAGCCTTGATATAAGGTCTTGGCCTACTTTTTTGATTATTTCTGGTATCACAACTCTCTTTTACCTCAAAGGATTTCAAAAGAAAAAAGCACCTTTGGTTCCTTTTCTGGCATTGTCATATGGTGTATGTTTACTATTATAGTCATCCCAACTATATAACGTATAGAGCATAAAAAATGTCTAAAACTGAAATTCAAAAAAATCTCAAGAAAGCCCTTAATGGCGGCCCAATCCTGGAAGCACGTTCTGGCGTGACAAAAAGCCTTGTTGTTATTTTACATGGATATGGAGCCGATGGCGATAACTTGATGGGCCTAGGAAAAGCTTGGTCCCATAAAATGCCTAATACAACATTTGTTGCACCCAATGCTTTTGATATATGCGAAATGGGTTTTGGTTATCAGTGGTTTTCCCTCGAGGATTTTTCACCCCCTGTGCGCCGCAAAAACATTATGGCTATCCAAGGACGAATGGATAATTTACTCACATCTATTTTTGCAGCTTATCCTCAATCAGTGGATCAAATTATTCTAGTTGGTTTCTCCCAAGGGGCTATGATTTCCCTACATCAAGGAATTTATGGAGCACATAAGCTCAAAGGTATTATTGGATATTCAGGCGGTTTCTCTATCAAGGAAGACTTGGAACCTCTTCACGCACCGAACATCTTGTTAGCCCACGGTTTAGATGATGATATTGTGAGTGCAGACTTTAGTCGCGAAGGCTATGACGCTTTAAAAAACCTCGGATGTGAGGCAGAGTTAATTTTATCACCAGGCGCCGCCCATGAAATAACTAAGGAAGGCTTTAAGGCAGGCTCTATCATGTTAAAAGAGCTATTATACCTATAGAACCTCCAGATTTTCTGGAGGTAATTGAGTTGAATTACCCCAAAAACACCGTAAATGCAAGCCATGGGCCAGTATTTAGTAAAGTAAAAGCTCCCTGTGTTTCACGATTTAAAAGTTCATTCACTTCCTCGCCCGTTGCTGAGTGTGTTCCAAATCCGTTAAATCTAGTATGAACCAAAGAAAAAGTTTGTTTTAAGGACCAAAAACGGCCTCGCTCTGGTGTTTTAGTCAAAAACATACGGTATATTTCTTTAAAGGGTAAGGCAGCTTTGTGCCCGACATCAACGCCCCTTGGAAGAGTGAAATAGTCATCCTCTAAAATAAAAGTGACAATATCAGATTCAAAACCAATGCGGCCAAATCCAGAATGAGCAGAACCTAAAAAAAAACGAAGAGCTCCAGTATGTAAGCCCCACCAAAAATCACTGTGCAACAGAAGGCGTTTTGGATCGAAATCAACACTCAAGGACAGCATATTATGGAGGCCAATAAGTTCTTCAACGGCTTCAACTGACTCTACGTTCACCGAAGGAGGTGTTGAAAATCCAATCCAGCTAAAATGATTTTCTATAGAATTATCATAGGTATCATTAAAAATTTGCCCCCCCAATTCTGGTAATAATGTAATAAGAGATTGTAACCCTAGTGCTCCCCCTAAACTTTGACCTATGAAAAGGATGCGCTCGTGATCTAATGACTTATTAAGTGAAGCATAAAAACCTTGAAGCTTGTTAAAAATCTCCTCATGTATCTCATTGGCAAGAGTAATATAGCCTCCGTGGCCTTGAATATTGTGCTCCGTTGACAATAAACCACAATCTTTGTTGGCTATCCAATCTGGTGCCTCACTCAAAGGGACTTCTTCACGAATAGAGCCTCGAAAAGCAACAATGGTTAATTTTTTTTCATCATGTCGGAATAATAAACCAAATTTTGAGTCTTCATGACCATACTCACTAATAGATACGGTAATAGATGAGTGGTCGATATCATTGAAAAGTAAGTGCCACTCCCTTTCTTCAAGTCGGTGCAACGTATCCGTTAAACGCAACAGCCAGTCATCACCCCCATGCCCTGCAATCAGTTTACCTTGGCATTTAGCAGCATAAGACAGCGAAGATAATTGTGGGAAAACCTCGTCCACCGCTGATACTATCCTTTTTTGATTGTTGTCTTCAAAAATAAGAGGCTCTATTGCCAAGGAAGCCAGGGCATGTTGATACGGTCCACTCAAGGCAAAGACAAAATAAATGCTTAAAAATAAACGTTTGAAAAAAGTCATATTAACCCTACTGTTTTTATATTACTAACAATGAAAATCTTGAATGATCTCAATTTTTGAAATCTTATTTTATTTATTTCATGTTACCCTAAAGCTTAACTGAAACGAATAAAAAAAATATTTAATACTATGGTTACAAAATCAGACCCCCATTCCGTTAAGCTTATGAAGCGCTCTACCTATGCCTCCGTTGCGGTGGCATTGTTTTTACTCATTTTGAAAGGGAGTGCCTGGATTGTAACGGATTCCGTTAGTATCCAAGCTTCTCTTTTAGACTCTTTGGTTGATACCTTGGCTTCCGTTGTGAATTTTTTCGCCCTGCGCCATGCCCTCGTACCAGCCGATAATGAGCACCGTTTTGGCCACGGTAAAATCGAAGCTGTCGCAGCACAATTCCAATCTATCTTTATTGCAGGAACGGCCCTTTGGGTTATATTCGAAGCTTTTCATCGTTTTATTCAACCAGAACCCGTTCGAGAAACTCCCTTTGGCTTGATCGTTATCATCATCACTATTGTGTTGACTCTCGTTCTTGTTATTTATCAAAAGCACGTTATTACAAAGACAAACTCGACAATTATCAAGGCAGATCATTTGCATTTTAAAGGGGATCTTTTTTTGAATTTCGCCGTGATTGCCTCTCTTGTTATGTCATCTCAAATGGGATGGTTGTTTATGGATCCTTTATGTGGGTTTTTGATTGGTGGCTATATTATGTATACATCATGGTGCATCGCCAAAGAATCTTTTCACATTCTTATTGACCGAGAACTTCCAGATGAAGACCGTGAAAAAATATCAGAAATTGTGTTGAAACATAATCAAGTACAAGGGTTTCACGACCTTAAAACAAGATCTTCTGGTCCCCATCGTTTCATTCAATTGCACTTGGAAATGGATGGTAAAATGACCCTTGATGGGGCCCACTATATTGCCGATGAGGTGACTTTTGAATTGGAAAAAGCTTTTCCTCAAACAGAAATCCTCATTCATCAAGATCCCTGTGAAGTTCGTCATTAAAAATAAATTATGATGAAATCGATGTTATTGCTGTGGCAGTTTCAACTACATTCTGCAGCGCGGATAACATTGGAAAGCAAATAGGCAACGGTCATAGGACCAACTCCCCCAGGTACTGGAGTGATAGCTCCTGCAACTTTTGAAACGTCATGGAATATAACATCCCCTTTAAGGGATCCCGTTTTTTCATCTTTATTAATGCCGACATCAATAACTATGGCGCCTGGTTTGATCCATTTCTTAGTCACAAGACCAACCTTACCTGTTGCCACCACGAGGATATCTGCTGTTCGTGCAATATCTGAAGGGGTCACGGTTTTGGAATTTAAAATAGAAATCGTACATCCTTGTTGCAAAAGTAATAACCCCATAGGTTTCCCGACTAGATTAGAAGCTCCTACAATAACGGCATGCAATCCTTTTAAGTCCGGTTGAAAGGTATGAATGAGATGTAAACAACCAAGGGGAGTGCAAGGCGAAAAACCATCGGAAGCTCCCGCTGCTAAAAGACCTAAATTTTGAGGGTGCAACCCATCAACATCTTTTTTGGGATCAATGGCAGAGAGAATCTTTTGTTTATTTAAAAGTTTTGGCAAGGGCAGTTGTACAACTAACCCATGGATTTCAGGATCTTCATTAATGTCTTGAATACGAGATAAGATCTTTTTAAGGGAAATATTGGTAGGTAAGGCAATTTCAAAACCGCGCATTCCTAGTTCTTTACATTGTTTCATCTTGGACGCCACATATATGGCACTAGCAGAATCATTCCCAATGCGAATAACGGCAAGTCCAGGTTTGAATTTTCGATCACGGTAGAGCTTGTTCACACGCTTTTGAAGAATGGCTTTCAAGTCAGTAGCTGCAGAACGACCATCAATAATTAAAGCCCGTTGAGAGAGGGGGAAAGTTGTTTTTAAAGTCATGTTTTTGAAAAAGAACTGCGTCTCCAAATAAAGTAAAACTAAGGGAATTTTCACATCATTTTAGCAATAAGTCTAGCCATAACGTTGGACAAAAACATCAATGAAAAAATAAGAACCAAAGGAGAAAGGTCCAAACCACTCATGTTCGGTAAAATTCGACGAATGCGATGCAAAACAGGCTCTGTTGCTGCGTAAAGAAAATTATTAATTAAAGCAACAAATTGATTGCCAGTATTGATAATATTAAAACTTACCAACCAAGACATAATAACATGAATAATCACAATCCATGTGTACAGGCCGATAACACTACTAATAAGACTTAAAAGGGGAATTAAAATAATATCCATAAGAAACACCTTCTTTTTAACTCGATTATTTTAAGAATAATAATATCTCTTTTTGACAAGGCTGGCAACAGGCCCTGATTTAATCTGCATTAACCATTTAATGAAATCTCTACGTAAAACAACTCCTTAAAAAACCATACTTCCACGGAGGGCACTTTATCCTGCACGTAAATTTTCAAGCCGTTTATCTATAATATCTTTGTTGGCCAAAAATGTTTGAAGTTCTTTTCCTTTAAGTTTTCTTGCAGGCATCATTTTTACGCGACGCGGATTAATTTGCTTTCCATTGGCGAGAAGCTCATAATGCAGGTGCGGTCCTGTGGCTCGTCCTGTCCGTCCAACATAGGCTATGACTTGACCTTGACGAACGGAACTTCCGACTTTGAGGCCTTTTGCAAAACGAGATATATGCGCATAGGCCGTTGAATATTTCGAGTTATGTTTTATTTTAATGTAATTTCCATAGGAACTAAAGCGACCTATTCTCATTATTTTACCCGCACCAGCCGCCATAATGGGAGTGCCTGTAGGGGCAGCAAAATCAATACCTTTATGCATCTTTGTATAACCCAAAACAGGGTGTTTGCGTCGCCCAAAGGTCCCTGAAATGCGCGCACCATCAACGGGTGTCATTAGAAGCCCTTTTTTAACGGCTTCACCTTTTTCATTGTAATATTGAATAACGCCATTTTTGGATTTATGACGATAAATGGAAATATCAACACCCTTTAAAGTAAGGCGTGCAAAAAGAATATGACCTGGTTTTTCTTCAAGAGTGTTGGGGTTCTTGTGAAAATCAAAAAGGAGGACATAACTGTCACCTGAATGAAAAGAACGTTGAAAGTCGACATCATAGGAAAAGGCCTGAATCATATCATGGATAATTTTTGGATGAGCCCCTTGCCTAACCGCATCAACATAAAGAGAGTTTTTTATTTTGCCTTCGGCGTGACGATAATCATGAATTAATTTTTTAGTATGAAGTTTGGCTTTCAAAAGACCATCTTCACCAAGTTCAACAATTATTTCTTTTTCAATGGAAAGTTGAATAACGAGGCGGTCAATTTCTTTCTCGTTTTTTTCTTTTTGGTTCGTGCGATAACTAATGAAAAGCTTATGATCAGTGCGAAGATCTCGGGGATTGAAAATAAGCCTTAACACTTTAACAATAGCATATATTTGATTGTTGCTGAGCCCAGCTCTGTTCAAAACTGATGAAAAACTATCGCCGCTTTTCACCTCAAGGGTTTCGTCTGTAAATTCAGGTTCCAAACTTTCAATGGTATCTGTTGGTGCATCGAGTGAAATGCTTGGTGGGGTTGAAAAATTAAAAGAATTTAATTTTTGATTACCGTAATCCCAAAGACCAATACTGTAAGCACAAAAAAGCAAAATAGATACAAAGATCAGACGAAGAGACGTTGGAGATATGGTCGGAAAATGGATCATTTAAAAGTCATTATTTAACTGTTACCTTTATGTTTTACTCATAATTCCTTTCGACGTCCATTGGAAAATTTGAGATATTTGGCGTTTCTAGAAGGAATATCCATCATGGCTCTCTCATATGGCTGTGGTGCATAAATAGTCAAAGTTTGGCAATTGTGTTATTTTCCAATTTATGAATATTGACCATCCCATTGATACTTTTTTTGGGGATGGAGGGTATGATTTTCCCAGTACATATAAGGCATTTCGGGATCATAAGAGGGGCAAGATATTAAAGCGCTCTGCCGCCAAACACAGGCTTTCAAGAAGCCCAAGACTCTGATAATCCAAAACGTTTAAAGAACTTTAAGGACTTTAAAGATAAGGAAATATTGGCTTGGCAGAACAATCACGACTATGGAAAAAGAGCCCAGGTCGAGAACACAATGCATAGATATAAGGCAATTATAGGAAACAAACTCAAAGCAAGAACTACAAAAGGACAGGTTAAAGAAACACAGATCGCCGTTCAAATATTGAACCGCATGAATGGTTTGGGTAAATCTAATGCTACCCGTTCAATTTGATATTTTTAAGAAATTGCACCTTCGCGGCCAAAGTTTTATTTATGCACCATAGCCAAGGAGCAACGCCTATAACTTATAGGTGCGAAAGTGATTAACGGCGGCTGGAACCTTTTTTCAATGACTATGATTAGCTATAAGTGAAAACAGTATCCGTAATAAGGGTATTAACACCCTTAACATCAAATTCTTCCTCGGCGAGCTGGCGGCTCGCCATTGCCATTTCTTGCAATTTTTCAGGGGTCTCGATAAAATATACCATGGCCTGTGAAATGGCCCAGGGATCATGAGTGTGTACGAGTAGACCATTTTTTTCAGGGGTTACCGTTTCTTCACAGCCTGAAACATTAGTTGTAATAATAGGCCGTCCAATAGCAAGGGCTTCTGACAAAGCTTTTGGTGTTGCCTCACCATAACTCGGCAAAACTACAACATGTGACGCCTTAAAATAAGGCAAGACATCATCTACGTCACCTACATAATTCACACCAGAATCAAGGGCGAGTTCTTGATAATAATCTTTCTTTTTACCTGGTACCCTTGCAAGTCCTCCAATGGCATTAAAAATCATCCCTGGATATTTTTTGCGCACCAGTTGTACTGCCTCACAAAATTCCACAAATCCCTTTTCACGATTCAAACGTCCCACATACAAAAAAGTTAAAGGCGTTATTTGGTTCAAAGGTTCCTGTTTAAAATTTTTCAAATTAATGCCGGCACCTTTTACCACCACAATTTTCTCCTGTGGTACCAGATTTCCCTTCACTAATAACTTTGCATCTTTTTGATTTTGTACTAAAATTTTTGTGGATAAATGCCCCATTCTCTTTAACATTTTTTTATGAAACCAGCTCTTTGTTTTTCCCAATGTCGTATCTGGCGGCACAACCAATCCAGCACTTCCTAAGATGGAAAATCGTTTCTCTATGCCAGCCCATGCAGCAGCTAAAATACCAAAGTGGCTTAAGGCTCCGTGAACCGTAATAACATCTGTGATTTTATTTTTTTTAAAAAGCCTGATAAGTCGAAAAAAAGATCTAAAAACCGTAAAATATTTACCAAACACCCTTTTTTTAGAAAAAGGAGAGAGTTTTATTAAATCAATTTTGTATTTTCGAAGAATTTTTTGATAGGAAGCATCCTTATAAGACACATAAGGGGCAAAAATTTTAATTTTAATACCTTGTTTTTGAAAAAGCAAAAGCAAATCCAGGCGAGAGCGCACTAAGGATCGGAGATCAGATGCCACAACGGCAATGGTCCCTTTTGACTTTTGATCTCGATTAATATTCCCACCCTGAATCTCGACCATGAAACCTTCGCAAAAAAATATTTGTTATAATCATTGTATAATGTATTCTATAATCAATCAAATCCATTACGTCCCCTTAAGAAAGAGTCATGGAAAACAGACCACAACAGGAAGGCTTCGTATAAAATGCCAGCGTTTTTCTCGACTTACTTTGACTTTCCACCTCACCTTATGCTCATTAGTTTTTTAAGCATCACGATCTTAGGACTTCTAGGATATATTTTGTATTCAAATTTTATTTACAAAAAGCTCCTACGCACTCTCAAACGAGGCAATGTTTTTATAACTTTTTTCCACCAAGAAAAGAAAGTTTTCTCTTATCTTACTAAACGTAAGGAAATTCTTAAATTCCGGGAGCTTAGTTTTAAAACTTTCAATGAATTTATGAATCATTTTGAAGAAGCAGAGCATGGGGGAATTCGCTTTGCCTTCCAATCTTTAAAGCAACAAAAACGCCCCATTAGTTTAACTCTTACCACAAAAAAGGGGCATCATTCCTATCGACTGAATGCCCATGCATTTAGAGGAAACAGCAAGTGGGCCGTGATCATGCTCCACGATACAACTAAGCAAGAAACGGAAAAAGCGGCATTACGACTTGAAGCTAAAATGATTTCAAGTTCTATTAAGCTTTATAAACAAGCCTTTGATCACCTTCCATGGCCTCTCTGGATTCGCGAGAACCACGAACTTTTATATTGCAATCCAGCCTGTTCTAGACTCTTTGAACAAAGAAACTTCAAAAGTGCTTCCTACTCAGATACCCCCCTCACCTTTACCACCTTAAATCGTATTTTTTTGGGGGATAATCAACCTAAAGCCGTTGTTTTTGAGGGAACTCGACACCTTTTTCATTTTAAAGAAATTCCATTCCCAGGCAGAGTCACATTAGGTTACGGTGAAGATTTAACAAACCTACATGAAAAAGAAAAACTATTAAGTCAACATCTTTTTTCTTATCGAGAAGTTCTAGAATCTCTCTCTGCGGGGGTTGCGATTTATGATGAAGAACAAAAATTGTCCTACTACAATAAATCCTATGCTCGAACTTTTGATTTTGACGAAAACTGGCTATTATCTGCCCCTCACCTTGGTGAAGTTTTAGATAATTTACGTAGCCGTCGTCTTTTAACAGAATACGCAGACTACAATGCTTATAAAAAAGAACAAATTAACCTCGTCAAAAACATTACAACTCCCCACGAAACCCTTAATCATTTACCCGATGGTCGTGCCATGAGAATCATTGCGTCTCCCCACCCCAGAGGAGGGAGTTTTTATATTTTTGAAGACCTCACCGATCGCCTTAAACTTGAAGCAAAATACAACACTCAATTAGCCGTGCATCGTGCTACCTTAGACAATCTTTTTGAAGGCGTCGCTGTTTTTGGTAGCGATAATCGTCTCCAATTCTCTAATCAAGCATTCTCCGATATTTGGAATATTCCTAAAGATATCATGAAGCGCGGCGAGCATATTTCTACTTTGGCAGAGCATGTTCGACATCTTATTTCTCCTACTAATAACTGGGAAGAATATAAAAACCGTGTCATGGGATTAGTAAATGAGCGTCAACAAAAGACACGAAAGATCCACCGCAGTGACGGAAAAATCATTGAATTTTCTTACATCCCCCTCCCCGATGGCTCTAATCTCATGAGCTATCATGACATCACCAATCAACTAAAATTAGAAGAAGCCGTCGCTTTCACCGTAAACCAGTGAAACATACAGTCATGCCCCAAAAGTTACCTAATTAAAAAGTGTCGCCTAAATAAACGCGTTTCACATTTTCATCGGCAATAACGTCCCCTGGTGTGCCTTCCATGAGAACCTGACCTTCGCTAATGATATATGCACGATCCACAATGGAAAGGGTTTCACGCACGTTATGATCAGTGATCAACACACCTATATCACGTTCTTTAAGATGTGAAATCATTTCACGAATATCTTTGACTGCAATGGGATCAATACCCGCCAAAGGTTCATCCAATAAAATAAAATGAGGTTGGCTTGCAAGAGCCCTTGCGATTTCAACACGTCGGCGTTCACCTCCAGACAAGGTCATAGCTGGCGAAGATCTTAAATGCGCAATCAAAAATTCACCTAAAAGGTTTTCAAGACGGTCTTCTCGGGTTGTGGGGTCAGGCTCATAAATTTCAAGAACAGCCCTTAAATTTTCTTCAACGGTCATCCCTCTAAAAATAGACGATTCTTGGGGTAAATATCCAATACCAAGCCTTGCTCGACGATACATGGGCAAATCGGTAATATCCATATTATCCAAATAAATACGCCCTTGAGTTGGCGAAATAAGACCAGATATCATAGAAAAAGTTGTGGTTTTTCCAGCACCATTAGGTCCCAAAAGACCCACGGCTTCACCGCGCTGGATATGCAAATTAATATTACGAACCACTGGTTTATTACCATAGGTTTTAGCTGCCCCTATAACGGTCAGCCCAACGGTTGTATCAAAATCCATTTTTTTCTTCATATTCTCTACTTTTTCATCATTCTTTTGGGTTGTATAATTGATTAGTTTTTTGTTTACACGAGGCGTAAGGGACGACGGCTATATTTATAGCCAAGGAGCGAAGCAACAAAGTGTAAACAAAAAATGATTAGCTATAAAGGCTCTAAAACCAAATGTACTCTTTCATCAAGGGGCATTTTCACCCCTGTCTTTTTCACGGTGCTTTTCAATTGGCTCTCTCCAGTGACCATATCAAATCGTGCATATTGACCTTGAACGATTCCGATGTCTCGCTTAATATGCACTTTACCAAATAATTCTGCCACTTTTATGCCTGCATAGTACACACCTTTTTGGGCAGTGACAAACTCATGGGGAGTCGAAAGTTTTACATTGCTATTTACTGTCAAATGATCCATTTTCAAACGTCCCTCCAAATTCTTTTTAAAAAAAAGAGTCATGTGATCGGCTTGCAATAATTTATCTATAATTTTGAGGGTTGAACGCCCTTTTGTTTTTGCCGTGAGATTCCGTTCATTAATAACGAGTTCTCGCCCAACATAAAGGACATTTTCACCTTGAGACAAAATAGGTTTTCCCGTTAATAAAAGAGTCCCTCCTTCGGCTACATTATAACGAGCAAACTGTGACACTGCTTTAAAACCCAATTTTCCATGTATTATTTTCACATTTTTTTCTGCTATAAGATTTTCCAATACGGTTGTGCCAGATTCTTTACTAAAAGAGGCCTGCAAAAAATCACTGGTCATTTTAGTTCTGCCACCTGGTGATTTTCTGATGGTCACAACCCCTCCCTTAGCCCTGCATATTTTATCCTTGAGCTGACAAATAATGCCATCCTGAGCAACAATTTCTGTTTCAATATATTTTTCTCGGGAGATAATTAGGCGGGTTTCACCAATAAACGTTAATTCTTGATCCTTTCCCTTAAAGAAAAAACCCTGTGGCGACGTCAAGCGCCCCATGGATACTAAAGCAATAACCGGTGTCTCACTTGAAATATTTTTAGTTTTTAAATTCACAGTAATCTTGTCTGTTCGTACATCAAAACCCTTATTAGACCCTTGATCAGAAATAAAGCGCACATCCCCCACATAAACAAACTTCTGAGTTTCTTGATCAATAAAAGCCTTATTAGCCGTTAAGGTTATTTGTTCGCCATCTGGTCCAACAAAATCAGCAGATGGCGCAACCAGATGAGTCTTTGTGTCACTTTTTTGTGTGCCAGACTTTGCCTGAATGCGGATGGGATTTCCGTCATTATCGGTCATATGAAAACGTGGTTTTTTTACTTTGTTTAGAACGCTTATTCTTTTAACAGTCTGTGGAATACCCTCAATTTTTTCTTCTAAAAAAGAATCCAAGTTAATCCAGAGAATAACACCTAAAATGAGAAAAATAGAAAGTGCAGGCAAGACACGTCTAAGATTTTTCACACGTATAGAATGACGTTTCATTTTACGCAAAGCATCATTGGAGAGACTTTTTTTTGTTTTCAAAGAAGACGTATCAATCAAAGTCATATATTACTTTTTCATATTAATGTTAAGTCAATCCCACACGTAAGCAATCATGAACATGTAAAATTCCTATGGGGACACGATCCATTTCATTTTCTGATTTCCGCACAAATAAGCAAGTAATCCCAAAGTCGTTCATCATGGTCAAAGCCTCCTGAGCCAAAAGAGACTGCCTGATAAGTTTCGGTGTCGGTGTCATAACGTCCTTGATAGAGGCCCCCATGAGATCCCCTTCCATATGACGACGCAAATCACCGTCGGTGATGATACCAATGAGGTCCTGATCCTCACCCAAAATACCAACACACCCAAAACCTTTTGACGTCATTTGTAACAGAGCCTCAGCCATGGAGGCCTCTGGAAACAACAAAGGCAGGTCTTTTTTTCCATGCATTAATTTCTCAACAGGTGTTAAACGCTGACCAAGCTTACCACCTGGGTGGAGCAAACTAAAATCAGCCGCAGAAAAACCACGCTTCTCCAAAACGGCCACGGCCAAAGCATCCCCCAAAGCAATCATCATTGTGGATGATGTCGTCGGTGCTAGACCATGGGGACAGGCTTCTTTGTGTTTAGGTAACACCAAAGAAATATCAGCCAAAGTCGCCAATGTAGAGTTAGGGTTTGACGTGAAAGAAATTAACGGCATATGATAACGCTTTGCATACCCCATAATATCAGAAAGTTCGGTGGTTTCACCAGAGTTAGACATGGCAATAATCGTATCCTGTGGCGTAATCATACCAAGGTCACCGTGGCTTGCTTCTGCTGGGTGTACAAAGAAGCTTGGCGTTCCAGTGGAGGATAGGGTCGCCGCAATTTTATTGCCAATATGACCGCTTTTCCCCATACCCGTAATCACAACACGACCTTTGGTTGCATATAAAGCTTCCACCGCTTTTTCAAAAGGCTCCGATAAATCAAGCATAATAGCAGAAGCTAAGGACGTTAAAGCCCCTGCCTCAATTAACAGTGTATTTTGTGCTTTTTCTAAGAAAGCTTTTGTTTGTTTTTTAGTCATAGGCAATTTCAAAATTTTTTGAGAGTTGATTTCATGGGAGTTAGTACTATTTTTCAAGCCCATCTCTTTTTCTAGACCCAATTTCTGATTCATTATTATTTATGATTAAAAAGAGACAAATCTTCATACCCCAACAAGTCCAATTGAGCCACCGTTGGCAAAAATCAAAACAACGTTTTGCCAAATCCACACGTCCTTCACGGATCAAAACGTCATCAAATTGTTCTTTTAACTTATGCAAATACAAAACATCACTGGCAGCATAGGCCAGCTGTTCTTTTGTCAGGGTTTTACTTCCCCAATCTGATGTTTGAGATTGTTTTGAGAGTTCGACAGAGAGCATTTCACTGCAAAGATTCTTAAGACCATGCCTTGACGTGTAAGTCCGCACGAGCTTTGCGGCAATTTTAGTACAAAAAACATTGGTAGTTAAGATCCCCAAGTATTGGTACAAAATGGCAATATCAAAGCGACCATAATGATAAATTTTTTGAACGTTATTATCGTTTAAGATTTTTTTCAAATTAGGACAATCATAGTTATGATCCAAATTAACCTGCACGACATGAGCCATATTATCACCACCAGAAAGCTGTACAACACACAAACGGTCTCGATGAGGATTCAGCCCCATGGCTTCTGTATCAATGGCGACGCCATTTGGAAATAGTATCCCTTCAGGTAAATCTCCTAAATGGTGATGAATAGTAGGTAAAGCCATATTTTAAAACTTTCTTTTGTAATTATTGATCATTAAATGGCAAGGTATCTTTCATTTAACAATGAGCTTGTGGATTACCTCTTTTACCACAACCCTGAAGACTCAAAGTCATTCCCGATAGCACAAGTGCTATCCAGGCCATAAAAAAATATTTTTTCAAAAAAATATTTCGAAAAAAAGTCGGAAAAAAGAACATCACTGATTGCCTAAACTTTATTAATCTCCTATTCTTTTTAGCATAAAGTAGATTCTTTGAACATACCTATGAGACAGATACATCGCGCATTTCCATTGTTTTTTTTCTTTTGGTATACTGCCCTCCCCAATAACGCCCTTGCCCTCCCACAAAAATATACAATTATTGCCCAAGAAGAAATACGCAATTTCACCTTTCAAGAGGATCAACCCTGGATAAAATCCCCCAGAAAAATATCTTTTCAAGATATTATTTCAAATGAAAAAATTACAATTCTACACCTCTGGGCAACCTCTTGTCGCAGCTGTATCAAAGAACTAAAATCTTTAGAATTATTAGCTAAAAAACATAAAAACAACCCTATCCAGATTATTTCCCTATCCCTTAATGATCCAAGACCTGGTGTCTTGCGTAATTATTTCAACAACCAACGTTACACCCACCTCAAACCTTATCACCGTGCCAGCTCAAAGCGCCCACCGATCAAGGGCCTCCCTACCACCCTTTTTTTCAATAGAAACGGTAAACTCATTGGCCGCATTGAAGGACCTGCAAACTGGCAAGGAGCTGAAATGACCAAGCTTATTAAGCGCATATTGGAAACGCCTTTTCAGAAACCAAAAAAAAACACTGCCTTTTACACCCTTTTTTACAATAGGATACAAGCATGGTTTTCCTAAGCCCCCCCCTATTCCAAAGGATTTTTTTATTCTATTGTACACTTA
The DNA here is from genome assembly GCA_024280495.1 of Alphaproteobacteria bacterium. Classification (GTDB taxonomy): domain Bacteria; phylum Pseudomonadota; class Alphaproteobacteria; order Caedimonadales; family UBA9215; genus UBA9215. Next base: position 5,713 of record JAJRPZ010000052.1, on the reverse strand, counting down.
GTCTCTTTACCCCTTCATTTATTTACGCTGACAAAGGAGCGCAAGCCATGACTCAAACAAAACACCTTCCCGTTGCAATTATTGGTTCAGGACCCGCTGGTTACTCAGCCGCCATTTACACAGCACGGGCGAACCTAAAACCCTCTCTATTCTTAGGTCATCAGCCTGGCGGACAACTCACCATAACAACAGATGTTGAAAATTATCCAGGTTTCGCCGATGTGATTCAAGGCCCTTGGCTCATGGAGCAATTTCAAAGCCAAGCAAAAAATGTTGGAGCAAACCTTATTTCAGATTTTATCGAATTTGTGGACTTTTCTGTTCGTCCCTTTATTCTTAGAACTGATATGGGGGATACTTATACTGCCGATGCCGTCATTATTTCAACGGGGGCCCAAGCTAGATGGCTCGGCATTGAAAGCGAAACCAAATTTCAAGGCTTTGGTGTTTCTGGTTGTGCCACATGTGATGGATTCTTTTTCAAAAATCAACATGTTGCCGTCATTGGTGGTGGAGATACAGCCGTCGAAGAAGCCATTTACCTCACAAATTTTGCCTCAAAGGTAACCCTTATCCATAGGCGCGATTCTTTACGTGCTGAAAAAGTCATGCAAGATCGCTTGCTGGCCCATCCTAAAATTGAAGTCCTTTGGAATCATACTTTGGAAGAAGTTTTAGGTACCGATCAACCAAAGTCCGTCACTGGCTTAAAAGCTAAAAACGTTAAAACAGGCGATATTACAGAACTTGATACAACGGGTGTTTTCATTGCCATCGGTCATGATCCTGCAACCAAAATATTCAAAAGCCAACTTGATATGGATAATGATGGCTATATTATTTGCGCCCCTGGCACGGCAAATACAAATATCCCTGGTGTTTTCGCAGCAGGGGATGTTCAGGATAAAACTTACCGTCAAGCCATTGTGGCAGCTGGTTTTGGCTGTATGGCTGCCCTTGATGCAGAGCGTTATCTTGCGGTATTAAATGCCCATGCTCCTGGGGGAAAATAACTCCATTTATAGGCGAGGGAATGATTGACGACGTCTGGAACCTTTTTGGAATGACTATATAACAAAGGGAACACACTATGATAGGTACCGTACGGTCACAAAGAAATGAACATTTTTCCATTCAAAATTACCTTGAAGAAATGAAGTCATATGAAAAGAGGTCTGACGATAAACATTTTATCAATATATCCGTCAAAAACCATATAGGGTCCCTTGAACTAAATCGCCCTAAAGCCCTAAATGCCTTGAGCCCCTACATGATGTATACCTTGCGACATCAATTGAATTTATGGAAAAATGACACCAAAATTCATGCCGTTGTCCTTCTCTCCAGCAATGATCGTTCTTTTTGCGCTGGCGGAGATATCAAGGCCCTTTATGAATCTTGGAGCCATAATAAACACTCTTTATTGGAATTTCTTTTTCGGGAAGAATATCAATTAGACGCCCTCATTGCCTCTTATCCAAAGCCTTATCTTTCATTTATTGATGGCATCGTCATGGGCGGCGGCATGGGTATTACTCAAAATGGCAGTTATCGACTGATGGGGAACAATACTATTGCAGCTATGCCAGAAACAAAAATCGGTTTTTTCCCAGATGCTGGCGCCACTGCATTCCTTCAAAAATGCCCAGGAAATATAGGTCTTTACCTCGGTATGACTGGCAATATATGCGATATCAATGATAGCCTTTATGCAGGTTTTGCAACGCACTATATGTCCCGCCACAATCAGGACTTAGCCTTGGCTGAAATTTTAAAATTAAGAACAGATAACCCCGTGAATCGTTCCCATGAAATTGATCAAATAATTGAAAATTTCACACAACAGACGGCTCTCCTGAAGGGGCACTCGTCCCTTGAGAAAAAACAAAAGCCCATCGACCATTTTTTTTGTGCGGAAACTTTTAAAGACCTCATAAATAAACTAAAAGCTGCAAAAAATGACCTCGATGATCCTCATTATTTATTTGCAAAAGAAACCTTAGATATCTTTCAAAAAAGATCGCCTTTCAGCCTCTTAATAACTTTTTATCAATTGCAAAAAGGACGTCACCCAAAGGATATTAATGAGGTTATGGCATTGGAATTCTCCCTATCTCAAACCTTTTTAAAAACACCCGATTTCTTTGAGGGAATCCGTTCTATTATCATCGACAAAGATAATACCCCCAACTGGCAGCACAAAAAGATTGAAGATGTTTTTGATCTCGACTTTGAGAGTTATTTTAAACCCTTCACCCCTGGACTTTTTCCCTTATGAGCATTTTAAAACCATGCTATATTTGACGGACATGTCCCTAAGGTAAGTTATTTTTAAATGCGTGCTATTCCTCTCTTTTTTCTAGCAATTTTCATTACTTTCTCCCCACTTCGGGCTGCACTTGACATAAAAATCACACGGGGCCATTTAAACCCTATCCCTCTTGCCATTCCTGATTTCGTTGCAGACTCTGATCATAGCGCCCAAATTTCCATAAACATGAGAGACGTTATTCTAGCAGACCTTAAAAGCTCGGGGCTTTTTAATATCATTCCTAAATCAGCCCATATTCAGAACATTCAAGACATCCAAAAAGCCGTGCGTTACAATGAATGGCGCCTCATCAAAGCAGATAACCTTGTTTCCGTATCTCTATCGAAAAATAACGGGGAATTTCGCATTGAACTTCGTGTTATTGACACCGTCCGTGAACAACAAATCGAAGGCAAGGCTTATACGGGTAAGGTTGAAGATTGGCGCCGTATGGCCCACAAAATTTCTGATGCCATTTATCAACGCCTTATTGGAGACCCAGGATATTTTGACACACAAATTGCCTATGTTGCCCGCACGGAAAAAGGAAACAAACGAACAGAACGTCTTGCGATTATGGATCAAGATGGGGAAAATCACGCGTATTTAACGGACGGTAAAAACCTCGTTATGAGCCCTCGTTTTTCTCCTGATCTTAGGTATTTAGCATTTTTAAATTTCACCAATAATAAACCTCGCGTTTATATTTATAATCGCGACACAAAGAAAACCAGACTTGTGGGAAGTTTTTCTGGCATGACATTTGCGCCACGTTTTTCACATGATGGAAACAAGATGGTTATGAGTTTTGCCCATAATGGCAACACCTCTTTATTCGAAATCAACCTTAAAACTCTCAAAATAAAACGACTAACTTTCAATCCAGTTATCGACACGTCTCCCTGTTACTCTCCCGATGATGAACAAATTGTTTTCACCTCTGACAGATCAGGAAGAACACAACTTTATGTGATGCCAGCAAAAGGCGGCAGTGCAAGGCGCATCAGTTTTGGCAGTGGAGGTTATCGCACACCTGTCTGGTCTCCCCGTGGGGACCTTATTGCCTTTACAAAAATTTGGAGAGGTGAATTTTATATTGGAATCATGAGAACAGATGGCTCAGGTGAACGTCTCATAACCAAAGGATTCTTAGTTGAGGGCCCATCTTGGGCACCCAATGGCCGTGTGATTTTATACACACGTGATGACCGAAAAGGATCACCTCAACTTTATAGTATCGATATCACTGGATTTAATGAACGCCTTGTCAAAACACCTGGCAGCGCTCTTCAATCTTCCTGGTCTCAAAAACGCTAAAAACACTTGATAAATAAGAAAGAAAAAAAATGTCCCTAACACGCACTCAAAACATTAAAGGCGGTATTCTTAGCATGCTTCTCGCCATGTTCCTTTTTGCCATTAGTAACGTCTTTGTAAAAGAGATAGCCGACACCTACGGCATCTGGCAGATTGTTTTTTGTCGTTTCTTTTTTGTCCTTATCCCCATTATCTACCTCCTTAAAAAAGATGGGGGAATACCTGCTCTCAAACCGAAAAAGCTGCACCTTCTTGCCATTACAGGCGTAATTGGTGCCGTTGGTGTCTTTATTCTATTCAAAGCATTTCAAATTGGGCGCTTAGCCGATGTCACGGCCCTTGCTTATTCTTCCATTTTATTTTTAACGGCCTTATCCGTCCCTTTCTTAAAGGAAAAAGTAGGTTGGCGACGATGGACAGCGGTACTGGTTGGCTTTTCAGGTATTCTATTAATGGCAAGCCCCGATACAAATATCCAGGTGGGAAGCCTTCTCGCCATTGGTTTTGCCTTCATTGATGCGGTTATTATGATCCTTTTGCGTCTTTCAACGGCTCACAATAAAGTCAGCACAACAGTATTTTATATGGCAAGTTTTGCAGCCCTAACGGCCCTCCCTTTTATGCTAGGTGAGTTTATTATGCCTGTTTCCATGAAAGATGCTCTTATTTTGATTTTTATTGGCGTTAGTGGGGGCGTTGGTCAGATCTTTTTAACAAGAGCCTATAGCATTGCTCCTGCCGTTGCAGTGGCCCCTATGATTTATACGTCCATGATTTGGGGAGGACTTTTTGGCATTCTCTTTTTTGGAGAATCCCTCACCATTCACCTTATTAGTGGCGGTATTATAGTTATTTTAAGCAGCCTTTATATTATTTATCGCGAAAATATAGAACGCAATGCCCCCCATATTGACGTGACTTAAACAAGGAATTTCCTTATGTCTTTTTTTAAAAAAATTTTTTTCATTCTCATTTTTTCCACAACAATTATTCATGCAAACAACCTGACCATTGCTATCACCAAGATCATGTCCCATCCTTCGTTGAATCTCATTGAAGAAGGAATCGTTGATACCTTAAAACAAGAATATCCTGATACAAGGTTCATTATTAATACGGCTCAGGGTAACATCACAATCGCGGCTCAAATCGCCCAAAAATTTGCAAGTCTTCAACCTGATATAGTAGTCCCCATAACGACACCTTCTGCCCAAACTATAGTAAAAAATTTTAGGGGCTCTCCAACGCCAATTGTATTTGCGGCGGTCACCGATCCTATCGGAGCAAATCTCCTAAAATCCCTAGAATTGCCAACAGAAAAATTAACTGGCGTTGTGGATCAACCTCCCATAAGTGATACTTTGCGTCTCATTAAACATATAAATCCTCAAGTAAAAAAAATTGGTGTTATTTACAACGCAGGAGAATCAAATTCTGAATTTCAAATAGCCATGTTGCGCAAAGAAGCAGATAAAAAAAACATCGAAATTGTCGAAGTCCCCGTTGCAAAATCATCTGATATTCAACTGGCAACCAACAGTATTATTGAAAAAGTTGATTGTTTCTTTTTACCCAATGATAATCTTGTCATTTCCGCCATTGAAAGTATTTTAAAAATCGCCAATGCAAAAAACAAACTGGTATATGTCAGTGATCCCGAATCTGTCCGACGTGGAGCCTTCGCCGCCTTTGCCTTTGATCAATATCAAATTGGCAAAACCGTTGGAGAACTTGCCATCAAAATCCTTAAAAAAGAAAAAGGGACACCACTTCCACCGCCGCATTTAATGAATAACTCAAGGCTTTATATCAATGAAAAGATGGCTGCGGAAAAAGGATTAACCGATAAAATCAAGGTTTTTTTATAGGTAATTAGTTTTTTGTCTACAAGAGGCGTGTATACGTCTGGAACCGTGGTGTAAAAATCTTGATGTGAATCGAGAAGGTGAGTCATATTAATTCTGAAAGGAAAAACATATGACTCTAGATAATAATAGCTTAATGAATATATTAACACAAACGCAGGGAGATAAGGTGGTCCTAGTTTTAGGACAGGTTTGCAGCGATTTTAAGGTCACAGGGGTG
>JAJRPZ010000051.1 GCA_024280495.1 Alphaproteobacteria bacterium | reverse complement strand
TAACCAGTCACTTCTATGTGTTGAAAACCTAACAAATCTGTTAAAAATGAGTGCATAAATAGAGGAGCCAAAATGTTACAATCCCCTGATAATAGTAGCCTCGAGACATTTCAGCAAGTCCACATTATTTGAGGGAGAGCCAAGACTTTTAGCTTTGCGGACAGTAGGTGATCTTGAACTTTCTGTAAAACCTCTATTTACTTTTTTAAGCCCATAGATAAGTCTAGTAAGGAAGAAGGTTTAATAATAACATCCTCACATAGGGTGTGGCTGCTAGATCTTGCAGCGGAATCTTCCGTGTTGTATGTTTCAAATATAAGTCGATATGAGAGAGCCATGATGGATATTCCTTATAAATATGAAACACCACTATATCACTTTAAATTCTAAGTTAACACCTATTACATTACACTTCCTATTTTTTTTATGCTATCAATATACTTGGCTCTTTTTCCAGCATCTCTTTCCTGCTAAAGAAGAATTTTTTTATAGGTGTACTGTAGTTTTTTTTAAGGTCGTAGGTTTTCTTGCATCTGTTGACGCACAAAAAAATAGTTCTATTTTTTTTCTTTGATTTTACGCCAGGTGCGTCGCATAAGGGTGCGCATTAAAAATGTAAAAAACAAAAGAAAAATAATGACCTTAATACCAAGGTTGCGACGCTGTTCCATTTCGGGTTCCGCAGCCCAGGCTAAAAATGTTACGACATCTTTTGACATTTGCTCGACAGTTGCTTTTGTGCCATCCACGTATTCAACTTGGTTATCAGTAAGGGGTGGCGGCATGGCAATTTGTTGACCAGAGAAATAAGTATTGTAATACATACCATCCATCAAACCAAAATCATCGGGGGCATGTTCATAACCCGTTAAAAGGGCTTGGAGGTAATCATGGCCATTGACACGGGCTTTGGTTATAAGAGATAAATCTGGTGGGAAAGCCCCGTTGTTGGCAGCACGACCAGCCTGTTTATTGGGGTAAGGCTTTGCAAAATAATCACCAGGGGTTGCTTTGACCATGGTTGGCTCGCCGTCGTCATTTAAAGGTCCTGGGATTGCATAGTCACCTGCAATGGCTTTGATTTCTGCCTTAGAAAACCCTAATGCTGCGAGTTTATCATAGCGTAATAAATTAAGGCCATGACAGACGGAACAGACTTCTTTATAGACTTGAAAGCCTCGCTGTAATTGTTCGCGTTTGAAAACACCAAAAGGACCTTTAAAATCCCACTTATGTTTTGGCGGCGTGATAGTCTCCTTTGCTTGAACCTCTTGAAAAGAAGTGGTGAGGAAAAAGGCACCCATTATAACAAATGTTAGAAGGCGTAAAATGGCCTTTTTAGATAACTGCGACTGTTTTTTATTTATCATATTATGACTCTTTTTTGTCTTATTATATGTCATCTGAATTTTCATTTGATTGACCTTTATTTACATCGACTTTTCTCATAGGCATCGATGCTATCAGGAAGCTGAACGGGCCGTTCTACAAAGCGCAAAACCGGTAATACGATTAAGAAATAAGCAAAATAATAAACGGTACAAGTTTGTCCAACAAGCATGGCTACCCCTTCGGGCGCTTGAGAACCAGCCCAACCAAGAGCAAAGCAAGCCAAAATGAAAAGCCAGAAAAAAGGTTTAAATAAAGGTCTGAAACGGCCGCTTCGAATTGGGTGTTTGTCCAACCAAGGCAAGGCTGCCAAAATACCAACAGCACTGAACATCATCAAAACACCTGCCAATTTATCGGGTACGGAGCGTAAAATGGCATAAAAAGGTAAAAAATACCATTCAGGTAAAATATGTGGAGGCGTGACCAGGGGATCTGCTGGAATATAATTATCAGGCTCCCCAAAGAAATTCGGGGCAAAAAAGACAATAAGAGCAAAAAAAGTTAGAAAAACGCCAAGGCCAAAGAGATCCTTGTACGTATAATAAGGGTGAAAAGGAACGGAGTCTTTGTCAGTTTTTTTATCAATTCCTGAAGGGTTATTTGATCCATGGGCATGAAGAGCCACAAGGTGCAAGACCACAAGAGCGACAAGAACAAAAGGCATGAGATAATGTAAAGCAAAAAAACGATTTAAGGTTGGATTATCAACGGAAAACCCACCGAGCAAGAATTCCATGATGCCCGTACCAAGGGGTATGGAAACCGCCGTATCACCCAAGGCAAAATTAATATCAAAGGCCGTGAAAAAGTTCGTGATCACCGTTGCGCCCCAAAAACTCATTTGTCCCCATGGCAAAACATATCCCATGAAGGCTGTGGCCATCATCAAAAGGTAAATAACGACGCCCATAATCCAGAGAAGCTCACGGGGGGCTTTGTAAGAGCCGTAATAAAGACCGCGGAACATATGCATATAAATCACAATGAAAAACATCGAAGCCCCATTCATATGAATATAACGAATGAGCCATCCATAATTGACCTCACGCATGATGCGTTCAACGCTTTGGAAAGCGTGATCAACGTGCGCTGTATATTGCATGGCAAGAAAAATACCCGAAATAATCATTATTACTAAAATAATGCCCGCGAGAGACCCAAAATTCCACATGTAGTTGAGGTTTTTCGGTGTTTTATAGTCTACTAATTCTTTATTAAGAAATTCAAAAACGGGAAGGCGATGCTCCACCCATCCCATAACTCCTTTAGAAGCATTTTCGGCTTTGACTTGTGACGGTTGTAACGCTTTATTGTTTGACATGTTTTTAGACATTAAACTGTTGCCTCCTGGCCGATGCGCAGAGTTGTATCATCAAGAAATGTATAAGGGGGAACCACAAGATTTTTAGGGGCAGGACCTTGACGAATCCGTCCAGCGACATCATAGGCAGAACCATGACATGGACAAAACCAACCTCCGTAATCACCCCGTGCATCCGTTGGTTTTTGCCCCGATGGCACGCAACCTAAGTGGGTGCAAACACCAACAACAATAAGCCATTCAGGCTTTTGTGTGCGATCTACATCACTTTCAGGATCAGGCATTTTAGATATATCTGCCGCACGTTCTTTCTCAATTTCTATTGGGGTACGTTTGCGAATAAACACAGGTTTGCCACGCCACATAACAGTGATAGCCTGTCCCATTTTTACGGGAGAAAGGTCAATATCGACCTCAGCACCAGCTGCGGTGTCTGCTGCTGGATTCATACTTGTAATAAAAGGGTAAAGAAAACTACCCGCTCCAACGGCTCCTGCCGCCCCAGACGCAAGAATTAAAAAGTCACGGCGACTTTTTTCACCATCTTGTTTGGAAATGTTTTTTTGTGGATCAGCGTTTTTTACCGATACTTTTTTAGATGCTTTTACTTTAGAGACCATGGCTCGTCTATTCTTATTTTTTTATTTTGAGCTTATCATTCTATTTGCTCTAACAGTAGTCCTTTTCTTTTAAAAAAGTCTTTTGGAAGTCTTTTTTTTTCATACATTCTACAAATTCTATTATTTTACAATTTGTAAAACCCTGGAAAAGTTTGCTATAACATCATTAAATAAACTTGAACAATGAAAGAGT
>JAJRPZ010000050.1 GCA_024280495.1 Alphaproteobacteria bacterium | reverse complement strand
GATCGTCAAGATGCTCGTTATCGAGATATGGCATTCATTTCGTCGGGCAGGTCTAATATTCGCGCCGATATCATGGTCATCAGTGCCGCCCTTGGATTGCTCTCTTGCCTGATTTCTTTATCCCTTTTTCGAGAGAACCTTCCAGGAGAAGCCGTGGGAATTATTTCTACAATTGCAGGTATTTTTGGAGCTTGTCTCAAGGATGCGTACTCTTTTGAATTTGGATCTTCTAGGGGAAGTAAGGTTAAAGATGCGGCTTCTTTTTTCAGGGAAAATGATTGAATTTGAGATATTGTTAAGAGTTTATTAAGGAAGAAATTTGTATAACTAGAAATAGATTTAATGACCTTAATAAAGGAATAAAGCATGAGCGATTGGCGCCCCCCCATTTTAGAAACAGAGCGTTTGTATTTGCGTCCCATAGAGTTATCCGATGCTGATTCAATTTTTGCATATGCATCCAATGAAGAGGTAGCATTGAATACATCTTGGTATGCCCATGATTCCATGGAGGCAACTCACAATTTTATCGAAAATTATGTTTTTGAGAGCTATGCAAATGAAATTCCAGAACCTTGGGGAATTACTTTAAAAGAAAATCCTGAAATGCTCATTGGTACCGTCGGCTTGACTTGGGATTCCAAGTCAAAACGCTGTATGCGTTTTCATTATGGTTTATCCGATACTTTTTGGGGACAGGGCATTATTCCAGAAGCGGGCCGTGCCATCCTTGACTATGGTTTTAAGATTTGTAACGCCAAGAGGATTCGTGCCTATTGCACCAATAGAAATCCATCGGCGGCCAGATGCCTTGAAAAAGTAGGTTTCTTAGTAGAGGGAGTGTCTCGTTCATCCCTTTATAGCAAAGGAGAATATCGCGATGCTTGTAATTTCGGCGTTCTTGATACCGATTGGGCCGAGCATTCAAAATCACCTCCTCTCTCCAAAAGTGCTTAGGGGGTATAAAAAGACTTAGGTTACCTGTAAACACCACTTTAAGTTTAGCATTATCTGTTGATGTTAATTTTTTAGTATTTTTTATTGACAAAATAGATTTTAATATCATATGTATAATAGTCTATTATTCTATTAAAAAAAAGGTGTGTTATGAAGATTTTATTTAATGTTGCATTGGTAGTTGCTATGGGCTTTTCAGCCAATGCTTCAAGTATAACAACAGAAGATGATGCAAAAGAAATTTATTACAATCTTTATAATAGAATATGTCATGAGCACCTTCCAGAAAAAATATTTGAATACATGATGGATGCAGATAATTGCATTGAAACATTTTTCAAAAATTCTTCCATGGAAAACAAATTATCCGATGAATATAAAGAACTATCATCCCAATACGTTAATATGTTTTGTTATTTTTTAAGGCGTGACGATGTTCGACAAAGTGTATTTTTTGGTTATCATAATGATCTTCTTAAAAATATTTTAAATTTTATGAGGAAGAAGAATTTATTTGACTCTATGATGTTCGATCCTGAGAGGAGTTTTGACATTATTACACATTTTGAATCAATTCTTTCGGAAATTTACAAAAATCCAGAAGGGTGTGATGATAGATTAATTAAGAATTTCATCAATGAGTTTAAGGCATCTAGGATAAGGAAAAATGGTCAAGTATATTTAAAAAATGATGTAAATGATATTTTGAATCATTTCTGTAATGATGATTTTTCTTCTATGATTTTTCCAAAAATACCAGGTGATAGTAGAAAAGAAAGAAAAATCATAGACACCTCTTATATAAATAATAATTCGATTTTTTCTAAAAACAGAATGGTTGTTAACAATGATGGGTATATAAGCGATGATTTTAAGCCTTCTACTCAGTTTTTAAAGGGAAAAAAAATAACTATTCCTCTTGCTTTAGGTGGTGAAGGTGATCCTTTTTCTGCTGAAAAATTCAACTGTATTCCAGAAAAGGATCAAGATAAATGGGGAATAATAAAAAATAATTATCCTAGTGTAATACCCCAAGATGGTATCCCTATTGGTTATACAATGTATACTCCTTCTGAGTCATATTTAGAATCTAATGATATAAGTGCAGTTTTTATATATGCTTATGGGGGGCTTCAAATGAATGAAAAGCATACTATTGCAGAAAAAAATGTGAAAAAAGTTTATGCCTTAACGCAAAGGCTCTCAGAAAAAGGCGTGCTTGTTGTTAAATTGCTCTTGCCTAATTTACTTTACCTTAATAAATTTCAAGGATCGATGAATAAAGACCTTCATGGTTGCATTCATGAAGCAATACATGTGGCTATTCAAAAACTTAAAGACACCACTTTTTCTTTTCATGATTCTATCCCCAATGAACTCAATGTGCCATTTTATATTTATGGAGGAAGTTTTGGAGGGCGGACTGCCATCAAACATTCGGAGCTCTATCCAGATGATATAGATGGTGTCATTAGTCATGATGGGAGTATTACCATTGATGATTCAAGAGATTATCCTGATTATCTTTCAGTTAAGTCAGGCATTGAGAAAATAAAATCCAAGGTTCTTTTAGTGCATACTTTGGGAGATTGTTGCGTTGATCCAAGGGAAAGTATCGTTTTTTATGATGCTTTGAAAAGAACAAACAAAAAGGTACGTTTATTTTATTCAAAAAAAGGAAATAAAAGTTTATACGATGAAAATATACAAGAAAAGGCATTATATTACAAAGGCCATTTCATTCCAAATCAAGAAAATGAGTTTAACGCCTACATTCAAAATATCTTGAATTTTATGTTTGATTTTGAATCACTTTCACCTAAAGGAAGCGATCTTAATAGGATGCACCTAGATTTTCTCTCAAGCCGAATTCATCCTGATAGAACTTTAGATGAAAAATTTATTGCGGAAGGATTTTGTCTTTATCAAGAGGCAGTTATTGATAAATATAAAATTAATAAAACTTCTAATATTAATGCAGCTTTAGTTCCTGAGATCGAAGATGGGCATAATACCCTTGAAAAATATTTCAAAAATCTTTATGCTACTTTAGAATTTATTAAGAGTCCCTATAATCTGAAAAAACATATTCAGCATCAAAAAAATCTTGTGATTGCAACAGAAGAAAATTTTAATAATGCTGTCAATGATTTCTTATCAAAGCTTATTTATTATGTAGAAGACATTATGGACATTGAAATTTCTTCAATTTTTGAATTAAGCGATGTTTCTGAGAATTTGAGGGCATATATCAAAAATAAAATAATTCAAGCTGGCAATGAAAATGAATTGTTTGTTAATTCATTTTATATGGGAAATCCTTTTTTCATAGACAATGATAATGATAATGAATATTTATTTTCTAAATTAATAAACTCAATACAACGAGAAAATAATTTAAGAAAAAAAGTGACAGGGATGAGTTTTGTTGATCATTTGGGTTCTGTATAATAAATAAAAAAGATTAAGGTGGTGCACCCGAAGGGATTTGAACCCCTGACCTTTGCCTTCGGAGGGCAACGCTCTATCCAGCTGAGCTACGGGTGCATGTCCAAAATCATCATACTGAAAAAAGAAGTAATGACAAGACTCACTCGTTATAAAAAAATTTTTAGTTTAAATTTTGAAAAGATTCTTATACTGGTGCATCGCCTTTCTAGAAATTTTTATATTTAAAAGTATGAGCTCTTCGTTATCAACAGAGGGTTCACTCGAAAGAACCGTGCAATGAGCATGAATCCACGCAAGGGCTTTCCCATTTTGTGCTTCAATTTCAAGGGTGCGATTGAGGTTGAAACTATCAAAATAGGTGTCTATATCTACCAACATACTGTTTAGGCCAACTTTTTCAAGGGCAGAAACAAAAAATACATCTCGATTTAAGTCTTTAATTGTTTGTTTTTCTTCTGCATTCAATAGGTCTATTTTATTAAAAATAGTGAAGACATTAGGGTTTTGATGGTCCACCCCAAGGTTTTTTAAAACCTGATGGACATCTTCGGCTTGGCTCTTTTCATTGGGATTTTGACTATCCCTGATATGTAAAACCAAATCGGCAGCTTGAACTTCTTCAAGGGTCGCCCTAAAAGCAGCTATTAATTGCGTTGGCAAGTCTGAAATAAATCCCACTGTATCTGAAAGAATTATTTCACGCCCAGAGGGAAGGCGCACTTGTCGCATGGTGGGATCTAGGGTCGCAAAAAGCATATCTTCTGCCATGACGTCAGCTTTTGTCAGGGCATTGAAAAGTGTTGATTTTCCCGCGTTTGTATAGCCCACAAGGGCCACAATGGGAAAGGGGGTTTTTTGTCGGCTTTTCCGTTGAAGGGCGCGGCGTTTTTTAACTTTTTCAAGGTCTTGTTCAATGCGATGAATACGCTCATTCAAGAGGCGTTTATCGATTTCCAATTGGCGTTCTCCTGGCCCACCCGTTGTAGAGGTACCACCGCGTTGCCGCTCAAGGTGAGTCCAGGTCCGAACAAGACGGCTTTTCTCATAGGAAAGAGAGGCATGTTCAACTTGCAAGCGCCCCTCTGCTGTATTTGCACGTTCTCCAAAAATTTCGAGAATTAACCCAGTTCTATCAATAACTTTAAGGTCCCATTTTTCCTCAAGATTACGCTGCTGTACTGGACTGAGGTTAGCATCAATGACCACTAGTTCAATATTTTTATCTTTGAGTTCTATGGAGAGCTCTTCAATAAGGCCTCCACCGATAAAGGTTGCTGGTTTGATTTCCCTCAAAGAAATCCACGTTGATCCTACAATATCAAGATGAATGGCTATGGCTAAACAGCGAGCTTCCTCGAGACGCGCTTCGGGCTTAATACCCCGTCTTTTTTGTGCAACTGTTTGAGGGTACAGAACAAAGGTTTTGGTGGGGGAGGGAGCTGTTTCAAAAAAAACTTGATGCATAAAAAAACTGGGTCCTAGAGATTATTAGTTTCTTGTTTACACCAGGCGTAAGGGACGACGGCTATAACTTATAGCCAAGGAGCACTGCAACAAAGTGTAAACGTAAAAATGATTAGCTATAATATTAAATGATCCAGTTTTATTATATATGGTTAGTCATTTGAAAAAAATGATTTTATTGTGTTTCATCATCATACAATTGAACTGGATTTAAGGGCATAATAGTGGAAATTGCATGTTTGTAAACCAGTTGCGCATGGGCATCACGCCTTAATAGGACGGAAAAGTTATCAAACCAGGTGATGACACCTTGAAGCTTAACGCCATTTACTAGAAAAAGAGTCACATCAGACTTTTCTTTTCGAACGGTATTTAAAAAAGTATCTTGTAAATTTTTATTTTTTATATCGGACATTGAGGTCTCCGTTTTTGTTATTAAAACAATTATCTCAGAGAGCAGTGGATTTTTCCTTAATAAAGACTAAGATTTTAACTGATTTATTTTTTGGCAAAAAAATACCCCCGAAAAGGGGTATTGAGAGAGTGAAGTTTTATAAAATTAAGCCGCCGAAGTAAATTGATCTTCTCCGCCTGCTGGTGAAATGGCTTTGATTTTTTCAATTTGGGCCCCTGAGAAGTTCAGTTTTAATCCGATGTACTGACCATTTTTAATGTGTGCAACACTTCCCTTAACTTGCCCCAGCACATCAATATTAAGGGTGCAATCTGCCCCTAATTGGAATCCTGAAACATAGTTAACCCTAGCGCCAGTCTCTGAAAGATCAGTGATGGTGACTGAAATATTAGTTCCATTACATTCTGCAGAAGCACTAAATTGTGCACTTTGTCGTTCTGCAGCACGTTGATCAATACTCCTTGCACCGCCTACAATATCCCCAAGGGTTTTGTGTAATTTATCAAATTGACTTTTTACATTGCCTGCTACTTCTGTGATTTCATCTGCGTATTTACTCGTACGTTCTGCAATGACATTTACTTCGAGTGCGCGTTTTTTGGAGCTCTCTGATTCAGCAGCAACAATTTCAATGTTGGCAGCAATATCAGCAGTTGCTGCATTTTGTTCTTCAACGGCACCAGAGATAATGGTTGAAATTTCATTCATTTCATTGACAGTACCACCAACGGAATTAAAGAGTTCCACCGTATCATTGATAGTTCCTTGAATAACCGTAACTTGATTTGTAATTTCTTCCGTTGCTTTTTCCGTTTGATTCGCAAGGTTTTTGACTTCTGATGCCACAACGGCAAATCCTTTACCTGCATCTCCTGCTCGTGCTGCTTCGATTGTTGCATTCAAAGCAAGTAAATTTGTTTGTGAGGCAATTTTGTTAATCATTTGAATAACATCGCCGATAGTTGTCGCACAGGTGACGAGCTCATCAATTTTTTGCTGAGCCATTTGGGTTTTATCCACGGCCTCACTGGTAATTGTGGATGACCTTGAAACCTGATCGGCAATTTCCTTAATAGCAGCACTAAGTTCACGAGACGTATTGACAGCAGCTTCTATTTTTTCGGAATTATGTTCGGCGGCTTCAACATTATGTAAGGATTCTTCTTTAACAGTTTTAACAGATGCAGATACTTTTAGTGATACTTCATCAAGGCGTCTTGAGCTTTCACCCATTTGAACTGAGGAATAATTGAAAGCGTGGGTAATAGAGCTTGTCATAGTAGACACTTTATCGCGCATTTCACCAGTGGCATTTGCATCGATATAAGAG
This sequence comes from Alphaproteobacteria bacterium, assembly GCA_024280495.1. Lineage (GTDB taxonomy): Bacteria > Pseudomonadota > Alphaproteobacteria > Caedimonadales > UBA9215 > UBA9215. Next base: position 26,463 of record JAJRPZ010000050.1, on the reverse strand, counting down.
GTAAGTGCTAAATCCATATCAAGTAAAGATGATTTTATGGCTGCATGGAGTGCTTTTTTGAGTTCTTTTGGTTTTTTTCGATACTCATCAACGAGCATATCAGTAATGGCACACATGGCAAATGCATACCCGCCAATATACCATTGAGGTTGGAGTTGAACACGGTAATGAACATCACCAATATGCTTTACATTTTTATAATATTGATCGTTAAAGGAACCTGAAAAAAGGCTTTGCCAATGTTCTTTTTGACGTAATTTAATTGGACCTACATCTCCAGAAAATTTTTCTGAAAGATTGGGGTATGAAAGAATGTGATCATAAAATTTATCTAAAATAGGCTCGAAATTTTTTTCCACAAGAGGAAGATTTTTTTCAAGGGTTTTTCTGGTATCTGAATCTATTTTCAGAAAATCTAAGCGTTTTGATAAGTCATTATTCATGAGGAGGCTCTTTTATTTTTAATTATTACAATATAAAGTTTAGGGAGCTAAGTCTTAATAAACTATTACCATTTTGTTTTTTTGTAAAAAAAAACAAAATTCAGAAATTAAAATTCGTTATGGTGTGCAATGAGGTGGTCTTCAAAGGAGGGAGAAGAAGGTTTTTGAGCAATGGCACCAACGAGTTCACGGCCATCCAATTGCCATATATCCGAGGTATGACTTAAAGAAAACTCATAGCATTTTCGAATAATGAAACCATTCTCCGAAAGAAGACGGTACATAAATTGTGCATCGAAAAAGATAAAAGCCCCGTCTTCAATCTGATTCATTTGATTAGGTGTCGTTACTTCTTGATCTGCAAAATTTCGTAAATTATTCAAGTAACCTGGATACTGCTGCTTTAAGATAAGTCGTTGTTTATAAAGAGGAATGAATGACTTGTAACGATTTACATAAGGCGTTATGGCAATTACATAAATACGTCCACCAGGTTTCAAAACGCGCAGGAGCTCTTTCATAGTTTTAATGAGTTCTTTTGGAGAGTAATAATGAAGAACGCGATTTAGCAAAACGGCATCTAGGCTATTACTTTTAAAATATTTAAAACTCTTAGGAAAGGGGCCGTGAAAGAACTTTACAGAAGAACTACGATCATCAGGTAAGAGATTATGGATACGCATGGCAGTAATAGCAAGATGAGAAATGCATGTGTCAGTTGTGATGAATTCTGAGATGGGTTTCTCTAGGGCATTAATGGTGTGGTGTCCGAAAGTTGCATCAATTTGTAGAACGCGTTTTTTACCGTGTTGAGCATAACGAGCAAATTCATCAATAAAATAGTTGCTGTAAGGAGTCGTCGTTCCCCGTTTATTTAAAGTTTGATAACGCCCATCTTTATCAGGTTTGGGTGTTTTTAACTTATTGTCCCGCGCGTATTTCATTAACGTTTCTATATCAACGTAATCAGCAATGGCGTCTTTATCCATATATATAGTTAGACATAAAACCATGAAAAAGGGAAAATAACTGAATTTTCTAAGGAATCTTCTAAGGAGAATTAAGTTGAAATTCATGCCTTTTTATTTCAACATCATCACAGGGTTTTCAATATAATTTTTGAATGCTTTGAGGAATTGTGCCCCAATTGCGCCGTCTACCACACGGTGATCAACGGATAAAGTACAGGACATTACGGTTGCAGCACTAATGTCTCCTTTATTATTAATTATCGGGCGTTTTTCACCAGCACCAACGGCCAAGATACAGCCTTGTGGAGGATTAATAACGGCAGAAAATTCTTTGATACCAAACATACCCAGGTTTGAAAGAGAAACGGTTCCACCTTGAAATTCTTGGGGTTTAAGTGACCCTTCACGGGCACGGGTAGCCAGTTTTTTTATTTCCTGGGATAAGGCTCCGAGAGATTTTAACTCTGAACCACGTAGAATTGGTGTAACGAGTCCACCATCGATGGCAACGGCAACGGAAATATCAACGCGATCATATATTTTTATATGGTCACCAGCCCAGGATGCATTGGCTTTGGGAACGTCGCCCATGGCGCATGCCATGGCTTTAATAATGAAATCATTTACAGATATTTTTTCATGTTTTTCAACATTGTCATTCATTTGTAATCGTGCTTTTAAAAGGGCGTCAATATGACAGTCAATTGTAAGATAAAAATGCGGTACTGTTTGTTTAGCTTCGGTCAAGCGTTTCGCAATGACTTTGCGCATATTATTTGTTTTAACTTTTGTATAAGAAGGAAATAGCTCATCGGCTGCCATGGTTTCCCCAATAATATTATTGGATATTTTAGGAGCTTTTTCCAGTTCAGTGGCCAGTCCAGTGGGAAATGTTATTGCGTTTTCAACGTCTGCTTTTATGATGCGACCATGGGGACCGGATCCTTGCATAGTAGAAAGATTAAGACCTTTATCAGCAGCAATGCGTTTTGCAACAGGGGTCGCGAAAATACGACTTTTCGACGAGGGTATGTTATCGATTTGTGATATATTACTGTCAGGCTTCGAAATTTTTCTTTCCTGTTCTGCGGCGGAAACTTTTGGTGCTGATACTGAACTCTCAATACTTGAGGCACCACTGGTCATGGCTTCCATTGCAGAAACGTCTTCACCTTCTTCCAAAAGAATGGCTATTAACTCGTTCACGGCAACATCGTCCGAGCCTTCTGGAATGATAATCTTACCGAGAGTGCCTTCTTCAACGGATTCGACTTCCATTGTTGCTTTATCCGTTTCAATTTCCGCAAGAATATCGCCAATTTCGACGGATTCTCCTTCTTTCTTGTGCCATTTTACAAGGTTACCTTCGGTCATGGTTGGGGAGAGGGCTGGCATCAAAATTTGAACGGGCATGAAAGTCTCTTGTTTTTTATGTTTGGTTTATATTAAGTTAATTATCATTATAGGTCCATCTATTCTTTATAGCAAACACCCTTTACGGCTTGAATAATTTGAGCGACTTGTGGAATGGCCAAATCTTCGAGGTTTTTAGCATAAGGCATGGGCACATCTTCGCCAGTCACACGTGTAATGGGTGCATCCAGATAATCAAAAGCTTCTTTTTGACCCAAAGCAGCAAGCTCTGCTCCTATTCCTGCAAAAGGCCATCCTTCTTCAAGACTCACCAGACGATTTGTTTTTTTGAGAGACGTAATGATGGTCGCAGTATCCAGAGGACGAATGGTGCGTAAGTCAATAATTTCAGCACTGATACCTTCCTTCGCAAGTTCTTCTGCGGCTTCCAGTGCGCGTCCAACCATGAGGGAAAAAGCAGTAATAGTGACATCCGTTCCCTCACGCAAGACAGCAGCCTTACCAATTTCAACAATGTGATCATCTTCTTCTGGCATAGGGAATGATTCTCCATAAAGAAGTTCATTTTCAAGGAAAATCACTGGATTTGGATCGCGAATGGCTGCTTTCATTAAGCCTTTGGCGTCGGCTGCAGAGTAGGGGGCTACAACCTTGAGGCCAGGACAATGGGCATACCAACTGGCAAAACATTGTGAGTGCTGAGCTCCAACACGAGCAGCAGCTCCATTGGGGCCACGAAAAACAATGGGGCATCCCATTTGGCCACCAGACATATAAAGGGTTTTGGCAGCACTGTTAATAATATGATCAATGGCCTGCATAGCAAAGTTAAAAGTCATAAATTCAACAATGGGTTTGAGACCTGCATAAGCAGCACCAACGGCAATGCCAGAAAATCCATATTCAGTGATGGGGGTATCAATAACGCGTTTATCGCCAAATTCTTCCAGCATGCCTTGGCTTACTTTATAAGCACCATTGTATTCTGCAACTTCTTCGCCCATGAGGAAGACGTCTTTATCAAGGCGCATTTCTTCTGACATGCCGTCACGAATAGCTTCTCTCACCGTGGTTTGTGTCATTTTTTGAGTCATGTGAGAATCCCTTACCACTTAATATCATTTGTTGCAGAATTGGTTTTTTCTACGGTAGGCGTTAATTTTTTATCATGTTTTGTTTTCATTAAAATATCCGTATAAAGCTCACTGGGATCTGGAAGAGGAGAATTAAGAGCAAACTCAGCAGCCTTTTTACAAATATCACGAGTTTCTTTGTCAAAGGTTTTGAGGTCCTCAGCTTTAACGCCATGTTCTCTTTCAAGTAAACTTTTTATAGCCTCTATGGGGTCCTTATTGGACTTCATGTCATCGACTTCTTCTTTAGGGCGATACGTTGCAGGATCAGACATGGAATGTCCCCGATAACGATAAGTATTCATCTCTAGAAGAATGGGACCATTGCCCGATCGTACATGCTCAACAGCCATTTTTCCAGATTTGATAACCTCAAGAATATCCATACCATTGACTTTATGTCCCGTAATGCCAAAGGCTTCACCGCGCTTGGATAAATCACCACCAGCAGCATGTCTAGAGATAGAGGTTCCCATGGCATACCCATTGTTTTCGATGATAAAAATAATCGGTAGTTTCCATAGGGAGGCCATGTTAAAGGCTTCATAAACTTGACCTTGGTTTGCAGATCCATCACCGAAATATGTGGCACAAAGGCCGCCGTCTTCGCGATATTTATGGGCAAAAGCAAGACCTGCTCCAAGGGGGATTTGTGCCCCCACGATACCATGGCCACCATAAAAGTTTTTTTCAGCAGAAAACATATGCATAGATCCGCCTTTTCCTTTTGAATAGCCGCCGCTACGTCCAGTGAGTTCTGCCATCACACCGTTTGGTTCCATGCCACAGGCCAACATGTGTCCGTGATCACGGTAGGCAGTAATAACGCTATCTTTATAGGATAAAACGGACTGCATCCCTACGACTACAGCTTCTTGACCGATGTAAAGGTGACAAAAACCAGCGATTTCGCCTGCTCCATAAAGGGCACCTGCTCGCTCTTCAAATCGGCGAATTAAAAGCATATCGCGATAATATTGCATAAGTTTTTCTTTTTTTGTCATGACCGTAGATGATTTTTGTGAAGGCATATTAATTTCCGTTGTCTTGTGGGTGACGCTTAGAGTCAGGACCTTAGCTTTATAAAAAGCTATACCTCTCTAACTTATAGGAACCGAGCATAGGGGGCAATTGATATTTTTGATTCTTCTTTTTTTAGAACTACACTATAATAAACACAAATTTCAAAATGATATAAAAGAGCTTTTTTTATGGCCCCTATTTCTCCTCATAACACCACCCATATTTCCATTAAAGGCGCGCGTGAACACAATCTTAAAAATATCAGTATTGATATCCCTAAGAATAAATTGGTTGTGATCACAGGACTCAGTGGCTCTGGGAAATCATCTTTGGCCTTTGATACTATTTATGCTGAAGGGCAACGTCGTTATGTGGAAAGTCTCTCAGCCTATGCCAGGCAATTTCTTGAGTTGATGCAAAAACCAGATGTGGATTCCATCGAGGGGCTCTCACCAGCCATTTCCATTGAACAAAAAACAACCTCTAAAAACCCCCGTTCTATTGTGGGAACAGTCACGGAAATATATGACTATATGCGATTGCTGTTTGCCAGAGTTGGTGTGGCGCATTCTCCCACAACGGGTCTTCCCATTGAAAGCCAAACGGTTTCTCAAATGGTAGATCGGTTGATGCAACTTGAAAAAGGTACAAAATTACTGTTGTTATCGCCTATTATTCGTGGTCGCAAAGGTGAATATAAAAAAGAAATTGCTGAAATGAAAAAAAGAGGCTTTCAGCGCGTTAAAATCGATGGAGTTCTCCACATGATTGAAGACGCACCAGCCCTTGATAAAAAACTTAAACATACCATTGAAATAGTGGTGGACCGCGTGGCCATTAAACCTGACCTAGAGACACGGTTGGCCGACAGTATTGAAACTGCCCTTGGTATTTCAGATGGGTTGCTTTATGTGGAAAATATAAAATCAGGAGAGATCTTAACTTTTTCTGAAAAATTTTCTTGCCCAGAGTCAGGGTTTACTTTGGATGAAATAGAACCGCGGCTTTTTTCTTTTAACAGTCCTTTTGGAGCTTGCGGTCCTTGTGACGGCCTTGGCGTTAAAATTATTTTTGACGAAGATCTCTGTGTACCTGATCGCACAAAATCCATTTACGAAGGAGCCGTTGCTCCTTGGGATAGTGCCTTTGGTTTTTATTATCAACAGCTCATGGAGTCCGTTATCAAGCATTACGGCGATGACCCCAAAATACCTTTTGAAGATTTATCCCCTAAAACTCAGAAAGCCTTACTTTATGGTTCTGGTTCTGAAAAAATTCAGACGGTGGTTCAAGATAAATCCCATAGCTATAAAAATAATAAACCCTTTGAAGGGGTTCTGCCAAACCTTGAGCGTCTCTGGAAAGATACTGATAGCGCAAAGCGCCGTGATAATATGGCGAAATATCAATTGGAGCATATTTGTGAAAGTTGTCATGGGGATCGATTAAAAGTTGAAGCTCTTTGTGTAAAAATAGACAAGCATAATATTTCCCAGATTACACAACTTTCCGTAGAAGAAGCCGTTGCTTGGTTTTTGGCTTTAAATGACTCACTCAGTCCCAAAGAAAAAGATATTGCCCATCGTATTTTAAAAGAAATTAACGAACGCCTTGGCTTCCTATTGAGTGTTGGCCTTGGATACCTCACTTTGGCGCGTTCTTCGGGTACCTTAAGTGGGGGAGAAAGTCAGCGTATTCGTTTGGCCTCGCAAATTGGATCAGGCCTCACGGGTGTCTTGTATGTCCTTGACGAACCTTCCATAGGTTTGCACCAACGGGATAACGACAGGCTTTTGAAGACCTTACGTCGTTTGCGAGACCTTGATAATACGGTCATTGTTGTTGAACACGATGAAGACACCATTCGAGCGGCAGATTACCTGATTGATATGGGACCAAAAGCAGGTATACATGGCGGAGAGATCATTGCCCATGGATTGCCCCATGATGTTATTAATAATAAAAATAGCGTGACGGGTCGTTATCTGCGAGGTGATGATGGCATTGCCGTGCCTAAAAAGCGTCGTTCTGGCCATAAAGGTAAAAAAATTACTGTTAAGGGGGCTACGGCCAATAACCTTCAAAATATATCGGCTGACTTTCCCCTTGGAAAAATGATTGCCGTAACAGGGGTATCGGGCGGGGGAAAATCTTCCCTTGTTATTGAAACTCTTTATAAAACGTTGAACAAACAAATGCATGGAGGCAAGGCACAACCAGGCCCAGCTGATGCCATTAAAGGTGTTGAATATATTGATAAAATTATCGATATTGATCAATCGCCTATTGGTCGTACTCCTCGATCTAATCCAGCAACTTACACGGGAGCGTTTACCCCCATTCGTGAATGGTTTTCGGCTCTTCCTGAATCAAAAGCACGGGGTTACACCCCTGGACGCTTTTCCTTCAATGTCAAAGGCGGGCGTTGTGAGGCTTGTAGAGGGGATGGTGTCTTGAAAATTGAGATGCATTTTTTACCAGATGTTTATGTGGAATGTGATCAATGCCACGGCAAACGTTATAATCGTGAAACTTTAGACGTGAGATTTAAAGATAAATCCATTGCAGACATATTGGATATGACCGTTGAAGAAGGTATCCAATTTTTTGAGGCCATCCCAAGCGTGCGAGATAAGCTAGTTACTCTTGGTCAAGTAGGGTTGACCTATATAAAAATAGGTCAGCAAGCAACGACTCTTTCTGGTGGAGAAGCACAACGTGTGAAACTGTCCAAAGAACTTGCAAAACGTGCAACAGGAAAGACCCTTTATATTTTGGATGAACCCACAACGGGATTGCATTTTGAAGATGTTAAAAAACTTTTGGAAGTATTACATACCCTCGTGGATCAAGGGAATACCATTATCGTCATTGAACATAACCTAGAAGTCATTAAAACCGCAGATTGGATCATTGATATTGGTCCAGAAGGCGGTACTGGTGGTGGAAAAATAGTTGCCACTGGCACCCCTGAGAAAATAGCTTCTACCAAAGAAAGCTATACGGGGAACTATTTAAAATCTTATTTAAAAAGTTAAATGACGTCATTTAAAAGTACATGAAATTCGCAATAGAAGCCAATTGCTTATCCACTTGATCCGAGTGCCCCCATTTGATTTTGTTAAGATCTCCCGTGCGGAACTCATTGTACACCTTACCAAGGTGAGTCAATATCAACGTATTATTTATGCTGGGGTCATACCAGTCTTTATGGCGAAGTTCAAGTTCTGTGAGTTTGGGGCGATTGCCAAATTCTTGACCACGGGCGAAAAATCGTTTTGTTGTCTTTATTGTTGCGCTATAGCTGCGTGGCGTGAGGATATACATAACGGATTTTCGTTCGCTGGTGGAGACTTCTTCTGAGAAAAAGTATTGAATAAGGGGAATATTTTGTAGAATTGGCACACCGCTTTTAGAAGTGCTCAATTCTCTTTGGGTAATTCCCGCCAGCATAATAGTTTCACCAGCACGTACTTTCACAACTGTTTTAACGTAATCCTTATTGATTTCGAATGAAGTGGTGTTGTTACCAAAGGCCGCACCTTGCTCAGTGCTACTTCCGATCAATTCAACCATAAGGGTAATAAAATCCCCTTCATATTTGATAACCTTAACACGAAGGGTTGTACCAATGGGTGTGGATGTGAGGTTGCCGCCAAACTGACCTTCAGCAAGGACTTTACGATCTCGACCAGATGTGAATTTTGCCTCTTGTCCAATGGTGGCCGTGAGGCTGGGTCGGCCAATAATTTCCGCATATTGATCACGGGAATTGGCAATATCAAGGGCGTATTCGATGACGCCAAAGGAAAGTCCTTGAGTTACAGAGTAGCCCGAAGTTCTTGTTATGCCACCGCCCCTCCCATCATCACTTTTTTCTCTTGTTCTCGTGAAATCGCCTGGTGTTAGGTTCATGCGAAAGTTTGTCATGATGTTATTGCCTTTGCGGGTTGTCCCTGTTTCGGAAATGCGCATGATGACAGCATCGACAACAATCATACCTTCTCTTGTCTCATCCCAAATGATTTGACCTTCTTTCTTTTTTTCTTCTGGGGCCGTTTTTATTTTTTTTTCAATTTCTTCTTCAGCTTCAGCGGCATCTTCTTCTTCTTCTTCTCCTTCAGTTACCACCTCTTCCTCTGCAGCTCCTTTAGTAGTTGTAGTGGTTGTTTTTTTTTCTTCTTTATCTCCATTCACTGTATCCACCTCTAAGTCCGCCTGTGCCACAAGGCGTCCCGATTTGTGGAGGTTTTCCCAATCGTGAACACGGCGTTCCAAGTGTTTTTTATGACGGGTGCTAATATCAAGAGTTGAATAACGTGCCACATAAAGATTTGCTTGTTCTTGCTCGCCAAGGGCGGCATAAATAAGGGCTGCTGCACGCAAATAGCCAGGATTTTCAGAATCTGCCTTCAAGGCTTGATTAATACTCATGCTGCCAGTTTTAAGGTCACCAAGGTGATAAGACGCCCTTGCTAATTCATAATGAGCATCTGTGTTATGACTATTGGCCAGGAGGACCGTTGCAAAATATTCCTGTGCCATTACATAGTTTTTTTGTTTTGCAGAAATGCGCCCCAGTTGTAAGGATGCAATGGTCATATGGGGATCAATTTTTAGAGCTTGTTCATAGCCAGCTTGGGCTAGAGAGAGTTTTGCAATGTTATTTTGCTCGGACATAAGTTCATAGGTGATAGCATTTAATACATGAAGATGCGCATCAAGGGGTGCATCAATCAAAAGGAGGTTGAAAGTCCTAGACGCTGTTTGAAGATCGCCACCAACAATAGCTTTCATCCCCTTTGCAATAAGGGCATCATCTTCCGATTGAGGTTTCCGTTTTAAAAATTCTTCAACGGAGGCTACTTCGTGAATTTGAGCTTGTTCTGCTTTCGTATTATAATTTTTATCTTTACAACCAGAGGCAAAGAGAACGAGTGAAGAGACAATCAAAAGAGTAGATGAAGTTTTTTTGATTAAAGAAATATTAAGGCTATTAGCCATTGTAAACTCCCTGATTACCTCAAAGTAAGTATAAAAACATCACTTTGATTTAAATTTGTTATAATTTCACACTATATTCCCCCCTCTGTAAAGTCCTTTTTGGTAATCATTAAAAAACAACTATTTAATAATTTCTTAAAGTATTTGTTCTATATTTAAATGGTTAGTGTTTGTAAAAAATAAAAACAACAAAAACTTTATTTCGCATTTTGAATAAGTTGTAGAGTTTGGTTTTAGGTGAAAAAAGAAAAATTAAATAATAAGCAAAGGAGTTTTTTTATGAATTATTTTAAATCAATTTTAATTGTTTTTGCAATAATTTCTTATTCAACAAATTACGCATCGGCAACGGATATTGTTTCGCAAGAAGAAATGATAACGAGGTCAATTAATACGTTAAACTTTTATGATAACAATAAAGACACTACCTTAAAGAAGGCCTACGAAAGGAGTGAGGGATTACCTGAAAATCCAGCTGGTTTTTTTTATAACTACAATCGAATTAATGCTCTTGATATTGTTTCACTATATGATGTTTTCAAACGTATCGCTGATTTAAATGGTCAAAAAAAGCATAACTCACCGGGAGTATCAGCTCTTGCAGATGCAATTATTGAAAATAAATTAGGAGGATACGGATATGAATTTAGAGAAAGCCCTGAAGAGTTAGATAGGCTTATAAGTGAAATGGAAGAAAGTTCATATGCTGGTTTACTGACGAGGTTCTCTGGCTCACGCTCCAAAGTTTTTGTTCAAGCATTAAAGAAATTCAAAGAAAAAATATTGTCTGGAAATTTTGATTAATTACCCAATAGAATCTAATTTTAGTTGATAATAATTCCGAGACTTTTATAAAACTCGGATTTTTTCTTTATTATATATGATATTGCATTTTTAATAGGGCTTTCCATTGGCAGAAGCCTTATCTCCTGATACTCTGTTGAAAGAATTTAAATTCAAAAAGTAATAAGGTATCAATGCCTAAAAAAGAAACAACGCTAATAACGGGTTCTTTTCCAAAAACACGCTTGCGCCGCGCACGCTCAACGGTTTGGTCAAGGGATATGTTGGCGGAAAATACATTAAAATCTTCAAATCTTATTTGGCCCGTTTTTATCCGTGAAGAATCCGTGTCGCCAAATTTTAAGGCACTCCCAGGGGTAAAACGTTATTTGATTGCGGAGCTTTTAAATGAACTCAAGTATGCTACTTCCCTTGGCATTCAAATGCTTATGCTTTTTGTTGTAGTTAACCCTTTAAAAAGGGATTCTAAAGCTAGCGAAGCTTTTAATGAAAAAGGTTTACTTTGTAAAGCCGTTAATGCCATCAAAGAAAAATTTCCGAATCTTGCTATCATTACCGATGTTGCTTTGGACCCTTACACTAATCATGGTCAAGATGGCTTAATTATTGGATCTGAAGTTGATAATGACTTAACCCTTGAGGCCTTGAAAAAACACGCTCTCATACAAGCAAGGGCAGGGGCTGATATTATCGCCCCCTCGGAAATGATGGATGGGCGAATTGGCGCATTGCGTGAAATTCTAGATACACACGGTTTCCAACATGTTCAATTAATGTCCTATGCTGCAAAATATGCTAGTTGTTTATATGGTCCCTTTCGTGATGCTTTGGGATCAAAAAATTGTCTTGGTATTGCTGACAAGAAAACGTATCAAATGGATCCTGCCAACAGCGATGAGGCCTTGCGCGAAGTAGCCATGGATGTTCAAGAAGGGGCTGATAGTGTGATTATAAAGCCTGGTTTGCACTACCTAGATATTGTTCATCAGGTAAAAGAAACCTTTAAATTACCCGTTATATCTTTTCATGTGAGTGCAGAATACGCTATGCTTTATTATGCTGCCAAAGAGGGGTGTTTTGATTTCGATGAAGCCCTTATGGAATCAATGATGTGTTTTAAGCGCGCTGGCTCTAATGCTATTATAACTTATGGTGCCGTTAGAGTGGCAGAAAATTTGGCTGAAAAAAAATACGAAAAATTAGGTTACGAATCTGCTAGTTAGTGAAAAAATCATGTTAAAAAAAACAATAAATGCCTTCTTTTTGATTACTATAAGTATTTCCTTATTGGGATGTTCCGTTGGTTCTAAAGTTAGAGTAAAAGATACCGATACTGAGGCTCTTTTTCCCTCCCTTCATTCCGTGCCAGAACGTCCCGTTTTTAAAAAACAAGTTCAAGAAAAGCCCCTCGTTGATCAACGGTCAAAAACAATAAAAAAAGAGACTTTTGTTGAAGATATAGGGGATCAAAACGAAAAATTACGCCGTCAATTTGGTCTTTAGTTGGAAAATGGCTTTAAATAGCTTGACATTTCACCTGAAAAACCCCAAATATGAAACGTTAATTTAACATTCATTATTATAAAGTATTTCATTTGTCAGTTACTTTTGAGGATCTTCCTCTTTCAGAAAATGTCCTTAAAGGACTTAAAGATCTTGGTTTTACGAATCCGACACCGATTCAAGAACAAGTTATCCCCCAAGCACTTATGGGAAAAGACGTGTGTGCCCTTGCCCAAACAGGATCAGGGAAGACCGCTGCGTATACATTGCCTATTCTTGATATCCTCAGCTCAACACGTAAACGTGCAAAATTGGCCCGTGGTTTAATTCTTGTACCCACTCGTGAACTCGCACAACAAGTTGCCGAAAGTTTTGATTCCATGGGAAAATATATTGATGATTTTTCCTATGTAGTTGTGATTGGTGGAGAATCTCCTTACTTGCAAGAAAAAGCATTAAAAGCTGGAACGGACGTTATTATAGCAACGCCAGGGCGTTTGCTGGACCATTTTGAACGTGGTAATGCCAGTTTTCTTGATATCTCTATGATCGTCATTGACGAAGCAGATCGCATGCTTGATATGGGGTTTATACCTGATATTGAAAAAATCATTGGCCTCGTGCCTGCAAAAAACAATCCACAAAAACTTTGTTTATCCGCAACTATGGCTAAACCCATTCAAAAGCTTGTGGACAGCATACTTAAAAATCCGAAACAGATTGAAATTGAATCTGAAAATAAGTCAGCTGAAAATGTCGAGCAGGCCTTTATCTATAATGCAGGTAAAGATCATGAAAAACGGGCGGCCCTTCGTGAATTAATTCGCCTGGAAAAAATAGAACAAGCTATTATTTTTTGTAACCGAAAAATTGATGTTGATGGTTTGGCTAAATCTCTTGCACGCTATAAAATAAGCGCTGGTGCCATGCATGGTGATATGACCCAGGGGGCACGGGTTGAGATGCTCAATGATTTTAAAGACAAAAAAGTATCCCTTTTAATCGCCAGCGATATCGCAGCGCGTGGCATTGATGTTGCCTTGATGCCTTATGTTATTAATTTTGATGTGCCCGTAAATGCCGATGATTACGTACATCGCGTGGGTCGCACGGGCCGTGCTGGAAACAAGGGAAAGGCCTATACTTTTGTTGACAGTGAAATGTCAAAATTATATTTAGCCATGAAACATCTTATGCCCAAAGATGCAAAGCGCATTGATGCTAAAGAAGAGCTTGAGTTTAATCCCTTCAAAGATATTGGCTATCGGAAACCTACAAAAGTGACAAATTTTTCTTTTTCTGGTCGTCCTTGCGAAGGTTTCGGCGAGGCAATTCCGGCATTTATGAAAGTTTAGTTATTTAATTTTCGGGTTTTAAAAAATCTTTCTTTACCCTTTAACCAAAGGCTTGTATTTGTATTATACGAGCCTTTTTTTATATCTGGAGATTTTCATATGACCACCGAAATAAATAAAAAATTTGATGTTGTGATTTTGGGCGCAGGCCCTGGTGGGTATGTGGCGGGAATTCGTGCAGCTCAATTGGGCTTGTCTGTTGGTTTGATTGAGGAAAAGCACCTCGGTGGCGTTTGCTTGAATTGGGGTTGCATTCCTACAAAAGCCCTTCTTCGTTCATCAGAACTTTTTCAAACAATTACAAACGCCGCTGAATTTGGTATCAAAGTTGCTAAGCTCGATATTGATTTTAAGGCTATTATTAAGCGTAGCCGTGACGTTTCAGAAAAATTGGCTGGTGGTGTGAAACACTTATTAAAAAAGAATAAAGTAACTGTTATTAATGGTCGTGGGACCTTTGCTGGTAAAGAGGCTGATGCCCATGTGATTTCTGTTAGGGATGCCCATCAAAAAGAATCAAGAATTATGGCTAAAAATATTGTAATTGCCACGGGGGCTCGTGCAAGAAAGCTTCCTGATCTTGATGAAAATAATGATATCGTCTGGAGTGCTAGAGAAGCTATGGTGGCAAAGGAGCTGCCAAAAAAACTTTTGGTTGTTGGCTCTGGCGCCATTGGTATTGAATTTGCGAGTTTTTACAATGGGCTTGGGTCAGAAGTCACTGTTGTTGAAATGCAAGATCGTATCTTGCCGTCTGAAGATGATGAGATTTCAAAATTTGCTGAAAAATCTTTTATAAATCAGGGTTTTAAGATTTATAAAAATGCGACTGTGTCTAATATTAATATTAACAATGATGCTTTAACGGCAACGATTTTAGGCGTTGATCATGAAAATGACGGAACTCCCCAAGAGTTTGACCGTATGATTGTGGCTATTGGCGTTATCGGAAATACAGATGACCTGGGTCTTGAATCGACAAATGTTCAAGTTGAACGCAATCAAATCAAAACCAATGAGTGGGGTCAAACCCACGAGCCTGGTGTTTATGCTATCGGTGATGTCGCAGGTGCCCCATGGCTCGCCCATAAAGCAAGTCATGAAGGCGTTATGGTTGCTGAAAAAATATCAGGATCATTAACGGCGCATCCCATCAATAAAGGGGCGGTTCCTGGATGTACCTATGCCCATCCTCAAATTGCCAGCATTGGCTTGACGGAAAAAAAGGCAAAGGAACAGGGAATAGAAGTTAAGATTGGCCGCTTTTCCTTTGTGGGTAACGGCAAGGCCATCGCCATGGGAGAAACCAATGGTATGATGAAAGCGATTTTTGATGCCAAAACAGGAGCTTTTATTGGTGCACATTTGGTTGGAGCAGAGGTCACTGAAATGATTCAAGGATTTGCCATTGCCTTAACCCTTGAAGCCACCGAAGCAGAATTAATGCAAACTATTTTTCCACATCCCACATTGTCTGAAATGATGCATGAAGCAACCTTGGATGCTTATGACCAAGTCATTCATATTTAATTAGACCTGTTTTCGCTCGTTTTATTAAGGCATTATTAATGTTTTAACAGTATTCTTTTTGTATATTATGAAAGGATTACCCTATGAGAAAAAGCTTTATTTTTGTCTTTTTAATTTGTTTTTCAACGACTTCTTTTGCTGCTATGTCATATAAAAAGAAAATGACCACCCCTCTAGAAGAAAGTCTTGTGTATAAGGGAAGTAGGGTGGTTAATGCCATTTATGGTAAAGGAAATCTTACGGACATTAAAGTGCTTCCCTTACTTGTTTCAGAAAATGGTAAAAAAAAGAGAGGGTCTAAAAAAACAGAGAAAGAAATAGAGGTAAGTGCAGCAAGGCAAGAGTACTTAGCTAAAATTGTGGCTGTTGTCTGGTACATACATAAAAAAGGTCAAGAACAAGGCGTTAAGGGAAGTAGCGTTTCCTATAAAATTGTTGATGGTGGTCAAAAGTTGTATCAATTTTTACGTAAATATGTACAGGTAGCCAGTAAACAATCCAAATATTTTGCCTATGATAGAAGTCCTAAGAAAAATAAATCCAGTCATTACAAAGAAGAAAGTCCAGCCAGTCAATTTGGTATTGATATTAGGTTTGAAGCTAAAATGAAATCAATTGCACTTTTACCCCATAAGAAAAAACACGTTCTTTTTGGGAAAATTGTCTTCCTTGGTGAGAAGCACCCTGAGCTTGTTTTTGTTAAATTCGAAGAATATGGCATTGCAGCTTTTTCAGAAAAAGTCAACCATGGCGTTTCATTTTTCAAAAGCTTAACAAGATCTAAGAAGTCACAGGCAAAAAAACGTATAGAAAAAGTTATTATTCCCGTTGTAGCAAAAAAATACCTAGAGCTTATTAATAAAGCATCAAAGGAAAAAATTGAAGAATTATCCCTTGATAAACCCCGCAGTATTAAAACAATGGCTGATGCTCTGAAAAAACTTTCTAAAGGCGCATTTAAAGAATTTATAAAAACTTTAAAAAGTCAATATAAGCATGACAAAGAATATGCAAGATGGCGCTCTGGTAATGAAGTCATCATAGAATTTGCTAAATCGAAAAGTTCCTAGTGAGGTTTTCGAATTGGTTGTATAGTTGATTAGTTTTTTGTTTGCACGAGGTGTAAGGGACGACGGCTATATTTATAGCAAAGAAGCGCAGCAACAAAGTGTAAACGTAAAAATGATTAGCTATAATTCTATGAATTTCAACTGGAACCCTTATTGGTAAGGGAAATAGAAAAAATAATATCTTTCTTTAAGGAAAAATTTTTTTTTCTGTTGACAAAACGAAACAACGTATCTATATATTCAGAGTAACCTGTTTTAAAGATTTTTTTTAAAACAATTTGTTGTAAGCAATATGCTATGTGTATGGCTTATGATACGTGGGTCTAGTTTATTCCTGTTTTCTAGATTCACACTCCCTGTACTTGCCCTGTAGGTTCGCCTACAGGGATCTTTTTTATCAGTGTCTCATTATATATAAAGTGCGTCATTTAGGCGTTTTTTTCAGCCCACTTTCCAAGAGATTCTTGAATTAAAGATTCATAAAGGTTAATGGCATCATCGCTATCATTGCTGCAAGGAATTTGAGTAAAATGTGTGCCCCCGCATTTTTTGAAAATTTCCGCACATTCTATTTGTAATTCTTCGAGAGTTTCTATGCAATCTGCTGCAAACCCTGGCGCGATGATGGCAATTTTTTTAATACCTTTATTTGCGAAATCTATTAAAGTTTCTTCCGTATAGGGTTCAAGCCATTTTTTAGGACCGAACTTTGATTGAAAAGTCATTTTTAATTTTGGTGTATTTTTTGGTAATTCTTTTTGAAGTGTCCTAAATGTCCTTTCACAAAAATCCTTATAGGGATCTCCTTTTTCTACGTATTCAAGGGGAATACCATGAAAAGAAACCACGAGATAGTCAGGCTTCCAATCAATGTTTTTTAAATGTATAAGAATGCTGTTTTTAAGGGCCTTTATATAAAGAACATTAGTTTCGTAAGGGGGGCATATACGCACAGTTGGTTGCCAGCGCATTTTCATGAGAACGCGGAATATTTCGTCGTTAACCGTAGCCGTGGTACTGGCTGAATATTGAGGATAAAGGGGGAGAATTACCAGTTTATTACATCCCCGTTTTTGAAGGTTATGAATGACGAGTCTAAGGCTGGGATTGCCATAACGCATGGCGTAATCAACTATAATACCATCATGGTTTTTAAAACGTTCTTTTAGGTGTTCAGCTTGGCGCCTAGTATAATAGCGTAAAGGGGATTCATTGGTATCGTTACGCCATACTTTTTTATAAATTTTTGCTGTTTTAGAAGATCTAAAAGGTAGAATTAAAAGGCGTAAAATAATTTGCCATAATAAAGGATTAAGGGCAATAATGCGTTGATCAGATAAAAATTCTTTGAGGTAGCGACGCACGGCCTTTGTTGAAGACTCATCGGGAGTGCCGAGATTCACGATAATAACACCAATTTTTTCATCAGTTGTATTGGGTATATGTGGATGATTCATAGTTTTTTTATACATTGTTTTTATACATTGTTTTTATATAGTCATTCCAAAAAGGTTCCTGACGTCGTTAATCACTCCCGCGCCTATGAATTATAGACGTTGGTCCCTCGCTCCTAGACTGGAACCTTTTTGGAATGACTATAAAGGTCAAAATAAGTTTTTTCCCGTGCTAAAAAAGCACCATTAAATTCTTTCTTAGATTTCTTTTCCATTTCTAAAAGGTCTTTATCTGTGTAGTTGGGGCTCAAGTGATAAAGAGCTAGGTTTTTTATGCTTGTCGCATTGGCTAAATCACACCCTTCTTTCCAGCTGGAATGCCCCCAGCCTTCATGATTTTTTAAATCTTGAGGGTCATACATGCAATCAAATATCAAAAGGTCTGTTTTGTGGATAAAATCCATGAGAGTTTTTTGATCATGGTTATTGGTTTCGTGATCCGTAATATAGCAAATTGATTTCCCCTGAGACGTAAGTTTATACCCAATGGAACCGCCAGGGTGATTGAGGTTTATGGTTTCAATTAAGAAATCACTCATTTGGAACGGTGACTCCCCCATGGTTTCAAAACCAATGTCCGCGGGAATTTTATTAAAGGGCACGGAAAAAAGGGGAGGGGCTAAAATCATTTTTGATACAATGTATTCAAGGTTTTGTGGTCCATGTAAAGTGATATTATTTTTATAATTCCATAGGGGCTTGAAGAAGGGAAGGCCCAACAAATGATCGAGGTGAGGGTGCGTTATAAAAATATGATAGTGTCCCGTTGAATTTTTGAGAACTTCCCCGAGGTCAATGAGTCCAGATCCTGCATCAAAAATGAGAGGGATTTCTTCATCTTGAATACTTACTGAAATACAAGAGGTATTTCCACCAATAGCGTTATGTTTTTCTCCCCAACATGTATGACTGCCTCGCACACCCCAGAAATCAACTTTCATTTTTTATAACCTTGATTTTTTAGTTAATTGTACCATATATCTTATTTATTTTTTATTAGATATTTTGAAAGAGCACTCTTAAAATTTTAAAGGGCGTGTTATAAAGAGAATTGTATAATTTTACAGGTGAACACACACATGTTACATATTTTAATGGTTGATGATGAACCTGATCTTGATATGCTAATTCAACAACGTTTTCGTCGCGCAGTGAAGGCTGGTGATATCAAATTGAGTTTCGCAAGAAATGGCTTACTGGCCCTTAAAAGTCTTTCAGAGCAAAAAAAGACAACGCCCATTGATCTTGTGATTTCCGATCTAAATATGCCAGAAATGAATGGCTTGGAGCTTCTCTTGAAGGCAAATTTTCTTTATCCACAGGTGAAATTCTATATTATTTCAGCCTATAGCGATCAAGAAAGTATCCAAAAGGCAAAAAATTCTGGCGCTAAGGGGTTTCTCGTGAAACCCCTGAATTTTAAAGAGCTTGATGAGATTATTGATAAGGAAAAAAACAATCTATAGTCTTTTTGGAATGACTATAATTTAAAGATTCATGTTTAAAACCTTATCAACACTTTGTTTCGTTGCTTCATAAACGGTTTTGAAGCGTTGTAGGCTGATTTCTGCTTCGGTCATAACGCGAACAAGTTCAAGGTCATTTATGGTGCCATTGGCAGCCGCAATGGACGCACTATCTGAAGCCCTGGATGTATCAACGGCTTCCTTCACAACGCCTTTTACGAGATCACCAAAACCACCAGAAAGAGACCCTGTTTTTTCCGAACCAAATTTCCCTGCATCACTTATGTTAAAGGGGGAAGGAGAGATATTATTGATTTGATTTGACATAAAAAAACTCACTTTTTAAAAGCTATTGATTCCAGTTTAACAAATAATATTCCTTTTCGGAATGTTTTTTAGCAAAGGCTTTTTTCTCTTTACCTATCTAATTGTTAATTCATCATTTTTAATGTGGCGTGGCGCATGTCTGTTGTCATTTGATAGCTTTTCATGGCATGTTCTGATTCCAATTTTGCGCGTTGCATATCCATCATGGTCATCAAAGGGCTTATGTTTGGCATTTCAACCATACCGTTGGCATCGGCTTTTGGGTGGGTTGGGTCAAGTTTTTTGCTGATCAAGGATTTATCACGACTGATCTTTTTTACTTGAACTGTGGTCCCATTTGTTTTTCTATTGCGTTTTGCTTGAACGTATACTTTTTTAGGGACATAGCCAGCGCTTTGGCTATTAGCCATATTTTCAGCAGCAACACGCATACGGACATTATTGGTTTTGATGGCGTCGGTTAATGTTCGTTGAGATCCTGAAAGAGCGTCTCTATTTCTACTTTCCATTCTTGCAAAAACTGTGTTGTTGCCTAAGAAAAGGAACATAAAAATTAAAAAAAGAAAATAGCTGTGCTTTTTCATTATTTACCACTTCCTATACCAGCAATGAGGCGAACGCGGGTTATTATATTTTTATTCACTTGGCGCATGCGAAAAAATTCCGTACCAGTTTCGTTAAGGGCAAGAAGTTGCTCTTCTGCACTGATGCTGTTGCCTGTAATGCTTGGCTCTCCTTGTTTTTTTGCAATGGATGTTTTGAATTTTGTTTCCTTGATATTTCCAGATAAGTGTCTTGAATTAGTTGTTTTTATAGATTTTGAGGGGCGATTTCGCCTGAGAGATTTTTTGAAGTCTTCGACTTGTTTGGTTTTTTCTCCCGCCACACCAGAGCGCGCCATGTTATCCGATGCCGTTTCTTGTCGTGCTTGAAGGTGCTCAAGCTTTTGAAATAAAAGCTTTATTTGGGGTGTTGAATATAAACTCATTTATTAGTCTCACTCTAATCTCTTAAAGAATTGTAAAAAAATATTAATAAAGAGTAAAATTTTATTTAATTCATGATATATTTATAAAAAAGAAAGACTCGTAATGAGTTTTGAAAATAAGATCAAAGGTGCAGGTGATCTCGTGTTGAAAATTGCCAGAAAGTTAGGTGAAAGTGTTGTTATTGCTAATAATATTACTGTGAAAGTTGTCGAGGTAACTGGCAAAACAGTAAAGCTTGGTATTGATTTTCCCCGTGACGTTTCTGTGCACCGAGAAGAAGTTTACAAACGCATCCAATATGAAAATAAATTGGCGGCTCATAGCACTAAACTTCTTGAACTTTTAAAAAAAGTATCGGATATTCATGATGAAAAATAACGACTATCAATTGCATCTCATAATGCTTAAAGAAGCTGTGGACTTAACAAAAGAATGCGCCGTAAATATAGAAACTTTATTTTCAACTGATGCCATGGAAAAAGCCATGGACAAAATCAACTTTTACGTTGAAAAAAACAATAATTTCACAGTTGATATCGATGATTTTTCAAATGCAGAAAAAGTGGAACTAACGCCCCTTATGACTGATTTTTTTCAAGCCTTGGAAGATTTAACGCAAAAAATTGTTGAATTGAGTAAAATGGATCAGGATCAACTCACTAAAATCAGGAACCATGAAAAAACTGCCGTTGCTTATGCTAAAATTTCTGGCGCTTATAATTAACCAGAATAGGGAGGTACCATAATGGAAAGCATGATGACGAGCATGATTCTTTTAAAGGCTGGAGCCAGTCTTTTAATTGTCGTTGGACTTATGCTTCTTCTTGTTTATACATTAAAATTTTTACAGGGAAAAAAAAGAGCACTAACGCCTCAATCAGATCGCATCACTGTGTCCCAAGTTAACCATGTGACTGCTAAGCAAAAAATTATGGTTGTACAGTGGGGTGGTAAAGAAAACTTGATTGCATTGACCCCCAATGGAGGATTCCTCATTGATCAGAAGAACACAAATATTCAGGGTGAAAAATATGATGCTTCCTAAGACTCCCTCAACAATGAAGTTTAACTGTTCTCGATGGGTTTTTAAAAATTTATTAATCGACCTTATGCCCGTTTCAAAAATGGCAAAATTTGCTGTTTTAGTGCTGTTTTCTTTGGCAGTGGTCTTATTTATGATGCCTGAGTTAAATGCGCAAAGTATTTCATTTAATCTGGGCGAATCAGAGGACCAGGGAAGTATTACGGGGCGTTTAATACAATTTACGCTTTTTATCACCATTATTTCTTTGGCCCCCTCAATTTTATTAATGGTCACTTCATTTACGCGCCTCGTGGTTGTTTTTTCTTTTCTCAGGACGGCTTTGGGGATGCAGCAATCGCCACCCAATACTATTTTGGTGAGTTTAGCGTTGTTTCTTAGCCTTTTTATTATGGCTCCAACATTGGAGAAATCCTATGAACAAGGCTTTAAACCTCTTATGGCGGAATCTATTTCGGAAGAAGAGGCATTAAAGAAAATAGCTGAGCCCTTTCATGAGTTTATGCGTAAAAATACCCGCGGGAAGGAGCTCGAGCTTTTTGCTGGCATCGCAAAACTTGAAGCCATTGAAAAAGTGGAGGAAATTCCTTATAAAGTCCTCGTGCCAGCCTTTATGATCAGTGAACTTCGCCGAGCCTTTGAAATTGGATTTTTGCTTTTTCTACCCTTTGTGATTATCGACATGGTTGTCGCCTCAATTCTCATGTCCATGGGAATGATGATGTTGCCACCTATGATGATTTCTTTGCCTTTTAAAATCATTTTTTTCGTTCTGGTGGACGGGTGGTATCTCATAGTTCAGAGCTTGGTTCGTGGTTTTAGTTAACGGTCGTTTTCGTCCCAATGGATTTAATTTTGGATTCAATTTTGCCGTCCGACACCCAGGCTGATGTCATAATGTCCTTTTTAATGCCGTCCATGAGTTTTTCATAACGTCCCGCAATATTGATTTGTTCCTCTAATTTTTTTTTATTGATACTAATAAGAATAGGGGATGATGTTATAATGTTAAAAGCCTGACGCTTTTCTGGATCCGTTAATTTATCCGCGTATTCAGTAATAAGAGCCTGGGTCATTTCATCATTTTTAAGCTGAGAGGCGACAACAGCCATATCAAGAATAGCATCTGTTTCATAACTCTTATGCAAAGCAGTATCCTTTATGGTCTTAAGAATATCACCAATGGCACCAATGGCTCCAACCCAATCTTTCTTGCTCATATAAATATCGGCCCTTAATCTTTTGGCTTTGATGGAATCAAGGGTACCAAGGTCTAAAAGAGCTTTATCAAATTTTGATAAATGTACATGAGACGTTGCTTTAAGAAATTTTAAATCATTTGTAAATGCCAAAAGAGTTTCTGGTGAAATGGTACCATCGGTGAAAGGTTTTATTCTTTGTAATGAAGTCAACGATTTTTGAAACTCGTGATTGAGAATATAGAGCTCTGCCATGCGTTTATAAGTCATATTTGCCAAAAAATCATGTTCGCCGAGGGTAATGGTTCGGCGTTTGCGTTCGTACACCAAAAAGGCAAGGCGGCGACCTAATGAATGAATAGCCTCTTTATTGAGTCCAACTTTCATGTATAAATTGGTCACCCGCATGAGAATTTCACCATAGCGATATCCCCGTGGGGTGATATCTTCAAATTCGTAGTAAAAACCCAATTGTTTAAGAAGAGGTTCATTCTCCATCTTCATGAATGATTTATAAAAAAGATCTTCTGCTAGTTTTATGTAAATATGACTTTTTTCGAATTTCCATAGGTGTGCAGCAATAGTACGAAGACAGCGTAGTGCTTCATCATTTTGACTATTTTTTTTATATAAGTCGGAAAGGGTTGCCAAAAATTTTTGTTCTAAAATGTCACCGCGCCAGGTGAATTTAAGGGATTCTAGATCTTTGATTAGGCTTTTAAGGCTTTGGGTTTTTTTATCCAGAAGGGCAAGTCGTGCCAAAAGAGCGACACGTTTATTGGGGGAGAATGTCAATTTTGAATAGGTATCGGTGAGGCTGAGTGAAGAATCAGTTGCTCTATTTGCCTGGGCTAGATTATAAGCAAAGGCGTCCAAGTTTCGTTTTGAAAGAATATTTTTTGAGACAAGGGATTGAAAAATAGGTTTTTTAAACCCCGCGTGAATGGCTGCATCAAATGCTTGAAGGGCAATATCATTCCGCATGGGAGGGGGGAGCTTTTGAATAATTTTGTAAGCACCTATGTATTGATTTAAGGCAATTCCATCATGCCCATAATGTTTTTCGTGAATAGCGAGAACGAGACTGCGTTCGGGTTCTCCCTTAAAATTACCACCGTTGGTTTTAAATTTATCATCATCAATATTATGGGAAAGAATTTGCGCGAGATCATAGAGTAAAAGAAGGGGATCTGATTTATAAAAATGATTTGGATCTTGTTTTTTTATGAGGGTTAAAATCCCTGCGGCTTCATAATAAAAGGCGTTTGCCATATAAAATTTTGCGAGCTCTTCCATGTGTAATAATCGTCTATCAGTTTTTTTTTCGGTGCTGAGTTTGTCTTGTAACGTACGTTTGACTTGTAAAAATGTATCTTGATCCATGTCGTATTTTCTGAGATCTACCAAAGGGGGAATGTTTCCTGAAATGTGCCCTTTAGGTTTTTTTGAGGCGAGAGGCATATCGGTACTTAGAGACAAAATAAGAGTTTGATGCACTTTATCCATGGTAATAATGAGAGCATTAGGCGCCTTGTTATGAAGTGCAATACCTTGGTAAGTTTTTAAAATATCGAAATAAAGCCGAGATTGAGGCATATCAATACCTCTGTTTCTATCAGGAATAACATAAAATTGATCTTGGGTTTTACTGTCTTTAAAATGGATGACATTCTGGTTACCTTCATTTGAAATAGAGATAGTTTTCCGATCAGGGGTGCTTCTTGGATTTAGGGGGTATAAATGCCCTGGCATTTCGTTTTTCATTGGTCCTGTGAGAATAATCCATTCGTCATTGAATTGGGCTAATTGTATATCGATATTTTCTTTTAGGGTAAACCTAATAATTAAGGCGGATTTATGGGGAATGATATTGATGGTATCAAAAAAATCGTTGGGAAAAGTGCCTGGTGATAATCGACCTAATTTATCGAAAATCATATACCCGACATCTCGATGAAAAAAAAGAGCCGCTTTTTTGGCTTCTGGCCATTCTAATTTTATGCGATAGAGTTTTTTTGCATCATCTCGTTTTGTCAGAGATGGTATGGTTTTAATTTTCGTACCTTGGGTTTCAATAAAATTTTCTATGATTGGTTTCGGCTTGTCTTTTCTCTTTTCTTCATTTTTTGTGACGGATGGTTTGGGGGGGGGTATGTTTATGGCGTCTGTTTTGGAAATTGCAAGGGAATTAAACAATAGGACGGCGACAAACCCCTGTGCTAAATAAGGCGAAAGGTGATGTAAAAGGCGGTAAAAAACCTTATAAGTCTGCATGTTTTCCCTGTTAACGTCATTTGCTTCTTTTCAGTGTAATGATCTTTTGAAAATCAACAATACTTCTTTGAAGATATTTTTCAATCAAAGGGGGGGGGACATTGACAGTTACTCTTTGGCATGGCAAAAATAATACATATTAATTTTTTTAGGCTTTTGACATGGATCGTTCTTCCTTTAAACTTAACAAGCATTCTATGGTGTTGGTTAGCGTGATTGCCATACTGTCCATGGGCCTTTCAGGATGTTCGAAACGTGTTCATTATCGTGGAAAAGCTCCAGATTTAAAAATTATCCATGCATTAAATATTGGGACGTCAACACAGAGTGACGTCTTAAAAGCCATTGGCAGTCCTACTTTTGAGACTCAATATGGTCCCAAAACTTGGTTTTATGTTTCTAAAAAACTTGAAAACTTTGCTTTTCTTCCTCCAAAAATCATAGAGAAACAAACTATTTCCATTACTTTTGATAGTGGTGGTATTGTGACGAAAATCGAAGATCATGATCCTCATATGAAGGATATTAATCCAGTGCAAAATCGCACCCCTGATGCCGTCGCAGAACGTCCTTTATTACAACAAGTTTTTGCAAATTTTGGGCGCATCGCAAAAGCAGGTGATAAAAAAGCAAAATAATCAATACAATAAGAGTGGTTAAAAAAACACTCCCATTTTTTGTTAAATTTAATAGTTAAATTATGCCCCCTTGCCCAATCCTTTTTTAATGTTTAGACTTAAGTAAAAGAAGATAAAAGGGAGAGAGCCGTTATGGCTGAAGAAGAAAAAAAAGCTGATGATAAAGCAGTATCCGAAGCTGAAGAAGTCAAAACAGGGGAATCCGATACTTCTACAGACACCAATGAGACTAAAAAATCTGGTGGCATGCTTAAAATTTTGCTTATTGCTGGTATTCCAACCCTAGTAATTCTTATCATTGCTGGTGTTTTACTCTTCACTTCTTTTGGCCGTGGTTTAATAGGTTTGGATGATCATGGTGTTCAAAATGAACATGCTGAAGAAATAGTTGAGGAAGTGGTCGAACTTCCTGAAAATATTACTTATTATGAAATGCCTGAATTGTTGGTGAATATTCAAACTAGTAGTTCCAAAAGAAAACCTTATTTACGTTTGGCCGTGAAATTCGAAGTCCATGATCCTGAAGCTATTAAAACCCTTGATCTTATTAAGCCCCGTATTATTGACTCTTTTCAGGTCTATTTACGTGAGTTGCGCGTGGATGACCTCGAAGGATCAGCGGGATCTCAACGTTTAAAGGAAGAGCTTTTAAAACGAGTAAATGCTGTTTCTGCACCAGCAAAAGTCATGGATGTATTGTTTCAGGTTTTTGTTATTCAATAATAATATAGTGATTTCAACAAGGGGAAAGTAAATGAACAGGAGTTAAAACAGAATGGCTGAGGCCCAAGAGAAAGAATTAACTGACGAAGAACTTGCGGCACAGTGGGCAGCAGAAGCTGAAGATGATGACGGAGAGGACGG